>NZ_JACOOD010000034.1:0-46780 GCF_014287405.1 Bacteroides sp. NSJ-48
CTTAATGCTCAAATTGTTTGTTTGTCTCCAAGTCAATGGGTAAACTGTTTTTTGGAAATGCTGGAAGTTGTCCCTGAAAAATTTCATCCTTCGTAGTTCAAAGTCGGGTGGTTGTCAAGGTGATTTTTTTTGGTTTGGTGTCGTCTTTTAAGCTGCCGCATAACGTTATACTATCAGCCGATTTGGCTGTTATTTTCTTTAAGTATCAGACCTCGTCTTCCTCCATCAACAGATCGTCCAACGGGCTTTTGATATTGCTTTTGAAAGTGTCGGCTATGTGGACATACCTTTCCGTTGTCTTGATGTTGTTATGTCCCATAAGCTCTTTCACAATTTTGATGTCGGTTCCTTGCTCCAGCAAGTGGGTGGCGAACGAATGGCGCAGCAGGTGCGGATAAATCCGTTTCGTGATTCCCGCTTCCCGAGCCGCAGCCTTCAACCGTTTCGACACGATACTCTCGGTGAAAGGTTCGCCCGGTCTGTGTTCAAAGAGCCACACTTTCGGTTTGTATAGTCTGTTATATTCCGTCAGCTTTTTCATCAACGGTTTTGACAGCAGGGTGTAGCGGTCCTTCTTGCCCTTTCCCTGACGCACCCGTATCAGGGAGCGGGGGTCGTTGATGTCGCCGGGTTTCAGTTCCAGCAGTTCGCTGATGCGCAACCCTGCGGAGTAGAGTATGGAGAACATACAGAAGAAACGCAGGTCTGTCACTGTCACGTCGAGTATTTTCTTTATTTCCTCCTTGCTCAACACGTCGGGCAGCGTCTTCTCCCGTTTGGCACGGTTCACCTTGTAACACCGCCGTTCCTGACCGAGAACTTTCTCGTAATAGAACTTGATGGCGTTGATACGCTGGTTTTGCTGGCAGGAGGATATGTTTTTCTCATGGATGAGATACAGCAGGTAGTCGTTTATCTCGCCGGGAGTAACCGTTTCAATCTTACGCCCCTCGAAATATTGTTGGAAATCGCGGAAATAGGAGGTATATACCCTTACGGTATGGTCACTGTAACGCACTTGCTGGAGTTTTTCCAGATAACCTTCCGGCAGTGGCGGCCGTTTGTCTTCCTCTTTACGGGGTGCGGTTTCCTTGATGGCGGAATAGTCTATAAACGCCATTTTCACATAGCGGTCGAAGAACTCGGCAAGCACGAAATTCTCTGCCGGCAGATAAGCTCTGCCACCGACAAGCAGTACGTTTTCTTCCTTCGACAGCGACAAGCGGATGTCATTGTCATTACCGAAAGTCACTTCGACAAATTCTCTCCCGTTTCTTACCACAGGAGAAAGTTTGATTTTGGGTTTTGGAGTATATATTTCCATGTTTTTTAAATTTTACCGGTCCCACTCGTTCAGGATTTCTCCGCTTATGATATCATATCGTATCCAGTGTCCCGTCTCGCGTCCCTCGGTGTATTCGCCTTGGACTGCGATATCGTCCCGGTCGATTTCTTTCCACGAACCGTGCTTGTAGCCGTTCTTGTACGAGCCGGATTTGTAGGCGTACAGCTTGCCATGTAGGTGGGCCGTGTATTCGTAGGGGCCGTCCAGTTCGCCGTTCTTATAGTGGCTGACGGTTTTGCTGACCCATCTCTCGGTGGTATCCTCGCTGATTTTCCATTGTTTTCCCTCTTTCCGGTCGTCGGTATAGTTTGCCTCGTAGATCTGCTTGCCGCTTTTCGGGTCAAAGCGTTGTTCCTTGCCGTTCCGCTTGCCCTGCCTATATTCCTGAACCATGTCCGGCTTCCCGTCGCTGAACCATGTCCTTACCGTACCGTCTATCTTCCCGTACTGCATGGGTGCTTCCCGTTGCGGTGTCTTTCCGTCCTGATGATAGGAAACGAACAGACCATGCCGTCTGCCGTCGGTATACTTGCCCTTTTCCCGCAGGCTGCCGTTGCGGAAACGCCTGTACTCGCCCTGCATAACCCCTTTGGAAAAATGCACTATTTCCTCATCCTGCCCCCGCAAGATACGGAATTTGCCCGATAGCGGACGTTTTCCGCCCTTCAGATAATGGACGACTGTTCCATGCTGTTCGTCCGTGGTGGTTCGCAAGTCACCGGATTCCACGATCCGCTGTGCGAAGGCAGAACAACACAGCAGCGTGAGAACGATGGCCGCAAGCATTTTTCTTATGTTTCCCTTTACCTTTCTCATTCGTCCGGATATTCAAGTTTCAATGTCATGCCGTCCAAAGCGATGCCTTCGCTAAGCGTGATGGCAAGTTTCTGTTCTTCGGAGAATCCTATGGTTTCCCCGTCCTGCAAGGTGACATCATCCGACAGGATATAATGCACGATGTCCATTAGGAAATCACGGATGTCACTCAGATCGGCAGGGGCATACACTTCGATTTCCTCTTTCCCGAATTTTCTCAGTCCGTAGGTATAGATGCCGGGGATTCCTTTCTGTGTGCGGTAGATGCCGAACCATACCCAGTCCATGACGGGCAGTTCATCTTCTTGCAGGAGTGCGGCCATATCCCTGTAAAATTCGGGTTGGAACACCATACCGTCGGTATATACCGCTGTAGCGTAGGACTGTTTCAGGCAGGAAGACGTGGCTCTGGTGAACAGTTTGGCTCTCTCCAGCAGGTTGGATTGGTCTCCGGTCACGGATACGAGGATATGTGCCTCGTGTTGTCGTGCCACTTCTGTTGCATCTTTCCACAGGTAGTTGCCCTGTGCATAGTGTTCCGCTTCTCCGTTGGGTACGGGACCGGGCATGATGGCTATTGCCAATGTCATGCCGCTGAACATTCCGACAAGTACGTCCCCGTTGTCGTCGTCATCGGTAAGGACGATTCCCCAGTCTTCCTCGAAGTCATGGATGAACTGTTTCTTGTCCCATTGATTTTGTGAAAGCAACACGGACGAGACAAAGCATCCTTTGATATTATCCTTTTCCATATAGTTCTTTCTTTTTGAGTCGTCAATTATTGAAGATTCTTGCGCAAGATAGGTATTTTACCCTGATTCCTTGGTACTTTCATCTGTTAATATACGATAAATGCAGGCCCTGCCTGTGACTTTACAGATAAAGGTTGCGCTCCGTTCAATAGATGCGCACATACTGTACTTCCCCGTCAAGCAGTTCAACATAGCGGTTGTCGGAAAAGCGCAATGTCTCCAGAGTCCTGCCTTCCTTCTTGACTTCCGATTTGTGGTATGGTTCGCCCCACGCGGCGATGACCATTTCCCTCGTCATGCCGGTATCGACCTTGCGGAAGGCAATCAGCTTCCCGTATTTCTCGCCGTACCGTTTTTCCAGCTGGCCGATACGTGCCGTGCTTACAAACTCGTACACCTCGTCACCGCCTATAGGAAATGCTTCCACACGGACACCGTCAGCACCTTCCATCAGCAGAAACGCCCCGTCACTGTTCATCTTCAGGCCGATGTCCACACAACGGTACTCCGCACCTTCAGCCGGGGTGATTACCTGACCGTCCTCGGTCTCGACGGCCTTGGCAAGTGACAGGAATGTCTGTCCGACAAAGCGTTTCAGTTTCTCATAATACCCTATACAGGTCATGCTCAGCGGATACCTGAATGGGTTGTAATACATCTCATCACCGCTTTCTTTTTCACGGAGCAGCAGGCAGCATCCAGCCGACAGGTAGTCTGTCTTTGTCCAGACCTTCACTACCTCGTAATATTTCCCCACTATCTCTTTAGAAGGGGTGGTACTGATGTTGACCGCCTTGTACACCGTTCGGTCATCCCCGGTAAGGAAATTGACCGTGTAGAAAGCATCCCAGTAGCCGTTCCTGTCATTTTTTACCCCATGCATGTACAGGGTCTGTCCCGGAAGGGAAGTGAAACTCCGCTTCTCCACGTTCGTCAGGCTGTCATAGGGGTGGGCATTTGTCACCGTGTACTCTTTCAGTCCATCGTTCTTGGGAACGATGTTAAGCTGTGCATGGGCATACATCACCGTGCACAGGAAGAAGGTTATAATTGGAATTGTTTTCATACTCAATCACTTTTTAAGTTTACAGGTGGCATCCGGGAAAGAGCACTCAGCTATTTGCCGGAAATAGAGAACAGGTACAGAGACAGTCCTATCCCGACGGCAAGAATCACTCCCAGCCAGAACCGGAAAGTTTTCGGACCGAGCAGATTCATCCAGAAGTTACCTCCTGTACTACCCGGACGGGAATACGTCCACTTCCAGCCACAGATGACACCGACAAGCCATATCAGAAGCAGGCCCGCCACGACCAGATAGCCGTAGCGGGGTTCCTGCTGTATCAGATTCGGAAAATCCTTTATTTTATCCAACCATTCCATATCTCACCGGTTTATTTTTTCAAGAGCGCCGCAAATTCTTTAAGCTGTGGCAGTCCGTCAAAGAAATCAACGTCAAATTTGGCCGTTGAGCCGTTGGCGAGGGTGATTGTCAGAATACCATTGTCGTAATTGTAGTTTGAACTGGATATTTCCGACAATGTAAAAGAACGCATCTCAACATTTCCTTTCACGATGACCGGGTATGTCACCTTATCGCCGTCAACCGTGATGATACAGCTTTTGGCAGCCAACTTGCGGGCCTTATGTATCTTCCGCCAGGCTCTGAACAGCATGTACAGTCCGACAAGGGCAAGGATGATGGCTGTTGGTAACGGTCCGAGGATGCGAAGTGTACCGACTTTTATACCGAAAGGATAAACTACCGGTACTATTATCAGTCCGGCACCGACAAGGATTTCAGTCAGATTGTCCTTGATGGACGATTTGGAAGAATAATTGAATGTAGCCATATTCGGATATTAGTGAAGTTATTCGTTCGGTGATATTATTTTATGAAAAAGTACCAGATAAGCAGAGCCGCGGTGATGATTATGGACAGGACCGTCATGGCCGACCTGTATTTTTCGACAGCAGGCGATTCCTGCGGAGCTTCAAATTCCAGTATCGTAGGTGCTTGGCCTATCGCGCTATTAGGAATAGCCTCTATCTTGAACTCGTTGGGCTGTTTTTCAATGCCGATCAAGGCATAGGCACAATCAAGCTGATTGGCCTTTCTTGGCGAGAATACCGATTTGCTGAACAGGATGACGCCGTCATAATGATCGCTTATTTCCATTACCGAATCCATATCCCGTTGTCCTGTCAGTATATGACGGCCTGTATCAGGATCTACTATGTAATAGTCATAGCCACAGGACTGTACGGAATCATAACGGATTTCACCGATTTCCAGCGTATCCACTTCAGCCTTGATGCTCTGAAGGGTGGCCTCGTCAATTTCAGTCCCTTTCAACGGGCAGGCATACAGGCAATAGCGGCTGTCTTCGTGCATCACGGTTCTGATGGGATAGAGGTTTACTACTTTGCGGTTTTCCAGTTTGAGGTATGTCTTAGACAATTTGCCGATTGCTTTCCCGTTATAACCGGCTGGAACAGCACCTCCTTCAAGAATGGCTGACAGATTTTTAAGTTCGCTCATGTTGTAATTCTTTTTATTCGTTTTCGATTATTGTTGATTATTTGATTCCATTTTCTACAGTGAGACAGAAGTTCACCTCCCTGTACAGTTGTTCCAGCAGATGTTCGTCATCCAGCGACTTCCTGCCGGGACGTAAGAAACCGTCCGGAGTGTCGGATGCGTAGTAGAACATGTTCCCGTTGAAGGAGAGCATCAAGTCACGGCTGAAGGATTTCCGCAGGGCGGTCAGCTTCCGCATCATCGCCGGGGTGAGCACCATGCGGGCTTCCACCTCGTCATCCGCGTACACGGCAAAATGCCTCTCGAACTCCGGGTCTTCCAAATGTACGAATTTTGCCCCGTACTTTTCCTTCATTCCCTGGATTGTTTGCGCCAGGTAGCCGATTTTGTTTTCCAGATGGTCGGGCAGCAGCATCACGTAGCCCCTGAAGGTGCGGTTCAGCTTGCAGCACCCGAACATGCCCCTGAAACTGTGCATCGTGCTCTCTATCCTGACTCCGAATATCGGACGGAAAAATACTGGTACGGCACTTCAAGGAAGTTGAAGGCCGAGAAATCTTTCGAATTGGCTGAAGTCACACCGGCATCCACGACAGTCATCATGTCATTTCCGACGGGAATGTCAAGACGGCCGTAACAGGTCGAACTTACCGAATTGCCCGATGACAATGCCGTTCCGAACAGGCGGCTGTCCGCAAAGACTTTCGGCTGTATGGAACCGGAAGGATTGTACCTTGCTCCCGGGAACAGCAGGTAGATGATGTGGGCCATCGTGTAGGTTTCCCTCTTGTTCAGCGCGGCAAAACATTTCATGAATGCGAAATGAAGTACAAAAAATACGGCAAAGCCTATCATGAGGTATTTTCCCGTGGTGACGGAAGTCTCATAGTCAGTACGGTCCACGAGGAATCCGCCGAAGATACAGAAACCGAACCACACGACGGTACACAGATAGACAATGGAGGTCAGGATGCGGAACACAATCCGGAGCATCCTGATACGGGACATCTCTTTCTTCATGTGAAGGGAAATGCCCTTGAAATCTATATTCTGACTTTCTTCCATGCTTTACTTGAATAATTCTCCCACTTTCACTTCCTTGATCTCACTTTCCGGGAACTCTATCAACTCCTGCTGCTCATGCTTGCGCCAGGATGCGATTATCGACGACGGAAACATTTCAATGTAATTGTTATAATCGGTAGCAGCGGCATTGTAGGTGCGCCGGATTGCCTGCAGCTCATTCTCCATGTCCTCGATCTGGACCTGAAGATGAAGGAACTGCTGGTTCGCCTTCAGCTCCGGGTAGTCTTCCACCGCCACATTCAGTCTTGACAGAAGCGAGGACATTTCCGTACCGCTTTTTATCTGCTCGGACTCTGTAGCGTTCGAAGCCCTTGACCGCAAATCGGCAATGCGGATGAGAATCTCATTCTCGTGCCCCATGTATGCCTTTACGGATGCGACAAGATTGGGGATCAGGTCATTCCTCTGTTTGAGGACCACGCAGATACCACTTCTGCATTGCTTGACCCGGTTCTTCTTTGCAATAAGGCTGTTGTTAGTGAATACTGCCCATAAAATAATTATGAGCAGTACCACGATAATACATATAACGGCTATAATCATATTTTCAGATGGATTTAGACATACAATTCAGCCGGTATGACTCTGATTGTCCCTTCCCAGTAGAAGTGGGGGACGATGCCGTCTGAAGGAAGATAGCCTTGGGGAAGTTCCTTGTAATAAAGGACAAGTTTCCTTACTTCCACATCGGCGCCTTCCACGATTTCACCACTCAGTTTCACGGTTGACCAGCAGTCCTCCTCCTTGGCAAGACTGACTACGCCCTCACATCCGGGAGCTACCGGCTGCCTGCCTTCACACATGTTGCGCAGCTTTTCCATCACTCTCTTCAGCCATTCCATATCGTTCATGTGTCCCTTGTCCAGTGCGTATATGCCAATACCATGGAAAGAGTCGTCCTTGTGCTTCACGCCTTTCCACGCCTCTGCCGGGGCACTGACAATCCCCGCGTAAACGATATATCCTTCCGTGAATTTTCTCAACCACTTGCTTTTGCCCAGCCATGGTGCCTTTCCTGCAAGTTTCTTGAAGAACTCGGTCTCAGAACTGCGTGGCGTCTGCATGTACGGTTTCATCTTGTCAAGCTGTGTCGGGTTCTTGTACAGTTCCCTGTCTCGCTTGGCTTCTTCGGCCTCCTTTGCACGCCGTGCGGCCAGTTTCTCCCTGTATTTACTTACGTCAAGACCTTGTGCTTCCATTTGGTCAAGATCATTCTCTGTCATGGTTTTCTCCCATTCTGTTGCTGCATTTTTGAAAAGTGCCATAATCGTAAAACTTTTAAGATATTGTTGATTCTATTTTTTTTGGATTCTACCATTCGATTGCCTTCCAAGGGGAATCTTCTTTATTGAGAAGCGCTCCCACGACTTCATCCGCAGTCTCGTAGTCATCTGTTTCGCCTCTCCATATTCCGCGTCCCACGGCAAAGCTGTTGCCGTATTCTTCCCATGAACTGAAGGATTCCTTGGCTATGCCGGCAGTGGTTCTGATGGCTTCCCACATTTCGTCTTCATTGATGTAGCCGCAGATGAAAGCCCAACGGGCCATGTTCACGGCACGTACAAGGTCCCATGCCAGCACGGTTTCGGGCAGGTCCGCTTCCGTCGTTTCATTTACTCCCATTACAAATTCAGCTATCGTGAACGCATCGCCGATCTTGCTGTCCTCGTCCGCCTTTTCTTCCTCGGTGATGGCCTCGATTCCACGCTGGCGGATTTCAGCCAAGGCCGGATCCGCACCGGCATGTTGGCCTTCGTTCAGCAGCCATGAGATGGTCTCCAGGGCACTCTTCCTGTCAGTAACTTCCCACCATTCCTCAAGCATTTCCTTAAGGGTGTCCGTGCCTGCTGTACTTTCAAGGGAGTCCACGTTGTCATCGTTGTATAGGAACAGAGGTGCCCCATAAGCCAGAAGTTTGTTCTGTTCAGGTGTCAGGCTGTTGTCGCCCTTGCGGGTGATTTCCCAACCTGCATATACGTCAAAACCGTCCGAGAAATCCGGTAAACCTTCCGGCATGAATCCGGCATTCATTGCCTGCTGCATCATGTTCCCTGCGAACTCGATGTTTTTGCTGTAGGTCTCCATTATCGCCTCGGGATCCTGGGCGGATTCTGCCATCATCTTTGCCTGGTATGCCTGTGCCTCCGCAACTCCCGGGAACATCTCGGCCGAGTCCTGCATCAGCTTTTCATGCATCTTCATCAGGTCGGTGCCTTCAAATCCGGGTATGTTGCCATACAAGGCTTGCGCCTGTTCCAGTGCTGCTTTCATGGCCTGAGCCTGTGCTTCTCTTGCGATTTCCTCGGGTGTCTGAGGTGTCTTCTTGGTTTCTTCTGCCATATCTTTCTAATATTAAATTTGTTAATGAATATCTTACCTGTTTATTCCGCTCCGTTTTCAAGAAGTTTTTCCACGATTTCGTTGAAGCCGCGCTCTCCTGCATAGTACAGGGCGGTGTGCTGGAGGTTGTCTGAGATGCTAACATTCGCGTGAAATTCAAGCAGGACGGACACAAAATCGTTGTGGCCCTCCTTGGCTGCAAGAATAAGCGGGGTTTCCCCGTTGTCATTCTGTGCGTCAACCGCAGCTTTGGCCTTCAGCAGAGCCTCGCCTATAAAGCGGTTACCTGAAATGGCCGCGTAATGTATCGGGGCATTGCCGCTCAGCATAGCTTTGCCGGGATCGGCTCCGGCCCCGAGAAGAAGGTTGACCATGACAAGATTCCCCTGCATACAGGCGAGTATCAGCGGAGTCTCTCCGCCGTCATTCGTCGAGTCAAGCATGGACTTGTCTGACAGGAGCAGCGTGCGGACAATTTCACCCTGTCCGTTATACACGGCCTGATGAAGCGGGGTGTTGCCACGTGCATCCCGGTCATTCCCGCACGAGAGTCGGGCGACCACTTCCCGCAGCCCGTGGGCTGTGGCATAGTCGATGGCCTTGTGGCCGGAGGCATCGGCGACCTCCGTATCGGCTCCCTGATCCATCAGGAAAAGGGCGGCATCTGTACGCTTGTTGTCAAGCAGGCATATTAGCGGGGTTTGTCCTTCATTGTCCGTCACGTTGATGTCGGCCCCCTTCTGGAGCAGCTTCCCGAGGATTTCCTTGTTGCCGCTCCGTGCCGCCGCGTGGAGCGGGCTTTCGGAACGGTTGTTGATACATGACGCGTCGGCATCGTTGTCAAGAAGCAGAGCCACTATGTCCCTGTAACCTTTCTGACAGGCATAATAAAGAGCAGTGTTTCCTTCCTGATCCCTTTTGTTGATGTCAATTCCTCCCTTTTTCAGGAATATCTGGACAATGCTTTTCTGCCCGTTTCGGCAAGCATTGAGAAATGTCTGGTTGTTGTCCATATATCTTTGTTTAAGAATATTTCAATAATAGTCTTACGAGATTGTCATTGTTGTAGTCTGCCGCCACGTCCATGGCCGTTTTGCCTTCATTGTTTACGGCATTTACGTCAGGCAGCTTGAAGTCCAGCAGGAGTTCAATCGCTTTCTGTGCCATGCTGTCACGACAACATGCCGCCACATAATGCAGGAGGGTGTTTCCCCGGTTGTCCGTCTTGTTCACGTCAGCTCCGGCTTCGAGAAGCTTTTCGAGGATTTCCGTGGGGTCGTCAGAACCGGCTGACCAGCCGTAAGGCACATATTTTTCGTTCGCCTTATGACCACCGAAGAGCATCATCATGGGAGTTTGGCCGGAAAGATTGGCGGCGTTGGGGTCGGCCTTTCCCTTGAGCAGCCAACCGAATGCCGTTTTACCCAACCTGTAGCCGGTATGGCGGCAGGAAAGGGCAAGTGCCGTGTTGCCTTCTGCATCAACAGGAAGCTCGGGATTCCAGCCTTTTTTCTTCATCAGGTCAAGCAGCCCCTTGTAAACCTCGGTATCCTTGCAGAAATAGTCCTTGCTCACCCATACCGAAAAAGCCGTTTCTTCATTCGGGAAACGGTAATTCGGATTCGCTCCGCCGTTCAGAATCATGGCCGGAGCATCCTGTATGCTGTCAAACCAGCTGAACGCACAAGCGAGGGGCGACTTGCCTTCAAAGTCATACATATCCTTGTGCTCGCACACCGTCTGCAGGTCTGCACCCGAACGCAGAATGGCATCCAGCGCCTCCATATCCTTCATGTACATAGCCTGGAATATGTCCATGTTGCCGTGCAAGGCCGAAAGTTCGTCAACATCGGGGTCGCTTCCGGAAAGGAAGGCCGCGATCTTCATCGCCTTGTTCTCTATGGCGGCATCCCAGGCTGTCTTTCCACTGTTTGACTTGTCTTCCGGATCGACCTTGTCTTCTTCAACAAGCCTTCTGGCAAGTCGGTAGGCGGCTTCGCCATCATCCTCCAGCCTTGCAATCCTGCTCCTGATTTCCTCTATCTTGTTTTCGGGGTAACTGTATTGTACGGATTCGTCCAGTTCCTTTTTCGCGAACCGGATATCCCTTCTGATGTCGCCTGAAGCGGCACAAAAACCGAAAAGCACGTTCTCGCCGTTAAGGTCGGTTGAGTTGACGCGTGTTCCGGAATTTATGATCGCTTCCGCCATCTTGAAATGACGGTTCCTTACGCACTCGATAAGGGCCGTCGTATTCTTAGCCGAACGCGGTATATTCGCTCCATGTTCCATGAGCACGACGGCTATTTCTTTCAGTTTGTCTTCATCTGCACAGCCGGCACTGGTTCTGCCGAGGATATGAATCGGGGTGGAACCGTTTGCATCCTTCGTGTTGGGTTCGGCATCACGTTCAAGAAGTATCTTGACCCCCTCCGTGTCTCCATACTGGCAGGCAAGATGCAACGGAGAACGGTCTTCGTACTGTTCGTCGCTGTCATCGACGGACACTTCCCGGAGCGCCTGATGAATTGCATCCTTCGGCTGACTTGTCGAGTAAAGCCTGTATATGTCACTGTATTTCATGGTTGTATGTTTTTTATCAGTTCTTCAATGTGTTGATATTTATTGCCCAAACGGGCGTGGATAGTCCGCACCTCCGTGTGCAGGTGCAGTCTGGCCGACACTTTCGCTTTCAGCCTCAACAGTTGTACGGCGGCGAGGTTATCGGGAGCATCCTCCGGCATGGGACAACCGGCAGGGCTTTTTTCGTATTCCCAGCGGAGGACGGCTTCCGGCAGGTTTTCCGGCAGACGTTCCGTTAACGGTGGCAGCAGCCTCTCCGCTTCCAACAGCAGGGAACGGCAGTCATTATACAGAGAAAGGTAGTAGCAGCATAACGCCTTGTTGTAAAGTGTCGGCAGGTCAGACTTTCCTGCCTGCGTGAAACAGGAGAAGGCAAAGGCATATTCGCCACTTACCATATAGGTAATACCTGCGGAGAAAAGTTCTTTTTTCTGGGATTCAGGCATGGTTTGTTTATTTCCATATATTCCAATCATAGATACTTAAACACTAAAAGAGATTTCAGACTGTTATGGGTGGAAACAAAAAACCGACGATATTCGGGCGCAGAGAACGCTCCCCAGTACCGTCGGACCATAAAAATATCCTGCCTTTTTTGAGACAATATGGCAGAGGATGAGTATTTATAGGAACTTTTGTCGTAAGACAAGGATAACCCCGGATAATTGATTCCGGTAATCCATTGTAAATTAAATGTTTTATTATATATTGACGCGCGATAATTGTGTGTGTGTGTGTGTGTGTGTGTGTGTTTACACGAATTTTCCACACTGCCAAATTATCAATACACTTTTTAAGGGAATATGTAAGGTAACTAATGCACACAAGAAAAACGTCCGCTTTATGCGAAGCTTCGCTCAAACAAATATCATTTGTTAAAATCGAGCGACATTTTACAATGTATCCATTGTCATACATATCAGTTTATTAGAGTGAATACTTCTTCAAATACAAAATTAGAAAAATGTTTTGTTCTGCAATGAAATAACCGACACTTTTTTCAGGGAAAAATAAAAATGGCTTTATTATAATTGCCTTGTACCATAGAAAACGGGCAGAGAGCATGCAGTTGCTCATCTGCCCGTCCTGTAGGGAGAACCGTTTCATGCCGCTATCGGATTCACTTTCAATGTAGTCTGAAAGATGAACGCCTCTACTTTCATGTTGATTATGAAACATTGTTGGTGTGCGTGATAAGACTTCATGCCTTATTCAAACCTAAATCCAACGGGCACAAAAACAAGTAAATAATTATTCAATGTCTTGAGATTATTAAATACCGCAAAGGCAGTAAGGAATATAGCAGATTGGATTATTCTAAAAGGCCAAATTTATATCTTCTTTTGGCGGCATATTACAAGGAACTTGCCACCCGTTCAGGGGGGCTCTTGTGGAAACGGAACTAACAAACAAGCAGTAATTTCGTTTCTTGTTCATGGTAAAGACTACGACAACAAATCCGGTAGCGGTATTTACTGTTATTTAGGTCAGCCACGGGTTTCGATACGGGTCATAATCTGTTTGGAAAGTAGCCAGTTGCCAATCGGTAACCGGCTTTTTCGTGTCATCGACTTTACGGGGGATTTGTGGATTAAGTCGCAATTTGGCGGCATCATTAAGCCATTTCATGCTGTCCTCGTAATCGCGCATACGGACAACACTGACATTATTCGGGGCAATGAGTTTCGTGAGCTCGTAGATAGCCAATCGAACCATATGCTTCTTGAGGTTGTAGTTTCGTGGATCGTGTAATGATAGGTTTAGACCGACTTGCGGCGTGTCCGCGTTCACATCCGTTTCCGGGTAAAATACCCGTCCGTCATAAACTACATATTCGTGTTCCGACAATTCGTAGGCATTGTATGATGAATCGTAATCGGCTATGGCTCCCCAACAGTCGGACACCATAGGGTCAAGATTGCAATCGAAACAGTCAAGCGTCATCAAAGTATAGAACGCCCCTTCATATTCAACGACTGACCACAGAGGATACTCGACAGGCTGCCATAACGTGACTTCCGTCTCGATCCAACCGCCGACCATCGGGATACGGATATCATCGAACTTGTACCCGTTTTCGGCAAGGCAAATATAGACAACACCGTTGTAGTTTACTTTATCACCCGGATAATAGGTGTTGAACTGGGAGTAATTTACAACTTGTCCCGCATCGACGTGGATATCGGAACACTCTTCCCAATAGATTGCCGTTGCCGGCTTGCGATAGCCGCTGACGGAGCGTATCACCTCATGGATTTGTCCCTCGAAATAGACATGCACACCCACGGGATAGGTAATTCGATGGTCGTATTCGGCGATATATTTTCCTTTTGCAAGTTCCTTTTCAATCTCGTAGTTCTCTGACAAATATTCCACAATGCTCATCTCCGCCGATTCTTCCGCCTGGATGAATCGTGCATCATTGCCCCGCGTGAGTTGTGCTAGTGCTTCCGGAGTAATTATCCCAAGATAGTCGTCATTATTGAGAAACCGTCTGTACATATCCTTGTTCCGTTATTAGTATGAAAATCCTTCCTGAATTACCGATGTGGAGACCACATACCCGTTCCCGTCGCCTCCGCTCTTGAACTTGTACCAGCTGTCGCGCAGGTAGTAACAGAGCAGGTAGTCAAGGCAGTCGGACAAGTGTCCATACCGTTCATATTTGACACCGGTTTTCGGGTCGGTGGTCTTCTGTTTGCTCTTGGTACCGTCCTCGTTACGAAGCTGGTAAATCAGATCCTGGGTAAGTTTGCGACATTTGATATCGATTTGTATCTCCCAGCCTTCATAGCCCCCGAATACCTCGTTGACGAACTCGCACCGTGTAGCCTGCGGAGGCTGCTTGCGTAACAGCTTTACCTTCGGTCGCAGGATTCCTCTGCCGAAAGTGTCCGTGATGATGGTATAGTTGTTGATGCCGTCCTCGTTGGTGGTGGAGCGTTGTAACCCGGAAGGGTCACCGGTCACATCCACTCCGCCAATATGCTTGTCCCGGTAAAGTTTTAAGCGTACTTTCCGTGCCAACGCAGGTGTGTTGTTCTCCTTTTCCTCCGGCTTGCCGAGTATCTCTTCCAGTATATAGACCTTCCTGTTTTCATAGTCTATTTGTGCGGAGAGCACCGACATTTGGGGGGCAACATTGAAGTCCCACACCGTGATGAGCGGCTTGGTCGGATCGTATGCTTTTTCTTTCAGTCCGGTAACGAGATGCCGGGAGCCGTCGAAACTGTTATAAATCGCCATATCGTT
The DNA here is from genome assembly GCF_014287405.1 of Bacteroides sp. NSJ-48. NCBI lineage: Bacteria > Pseudomonadati > Bacteroidota > Bacteroidia > Bacteroidales > Bacteroidaceae > Bacteroides > Bacteroides sp. NSJ-48. The sequence goes on from NZ_JACOOD010000034.1 coordinate 14,717, forward strand.
GGCTTCCACGAAATCCCAGTTGCCATAGAGCAGGCGTTCCTTTGTCGCCTGGTCCCGGATCTTGTTCAGGGCCGCCTCGTACACCTGACGGAAAGCGATATTCGGGTTGTCAAACACGGAAAAAGGTATATACGCTTCACCCTCGCGGCAGATGACCTTGTCTCCGTTTTCGTCCTGCACGAAGCGGGAACGCACCCAGTTAATCGTCGGATTGGTGGTGAGCAGCATTCTCGGGGTCTTGAATGTCTCATGGGTTCTCCAGCGGAGACGGGAGAACAGTACTTCGACGGCCCGTTCCGAGATTTCCGACACCTCATCCACCATGGCGATGGTATATTCCGAAGAGCCGAAACGCTCGAAGTTGGGGTCGCTGGGGATATCCGCCATCTCCTTCATGATGATGACCGAGTCATTCCAGAATGTGAGCGTGCCTTCGAGGTTGTTTATCTTGTAGTTTGTATCCTCTTTCAGTCCCCAGTCCTTCAGAATCGACTTGATGGTGTTCCATGTCGATTCCTTTAACGACTTGAGTGTCTTACGGGCCACCACCGCACGGATATTCTCGAACCGAATACATGAAGACACCAGCCAAACGCTGCCGATATACGATTTTCCGCCGCCGGCCGCTCCGCCTCCCAGTATCAGCTGCGGCAGGTTCTGCGACTTGCAATGCCTGCATTGAGGCCTGTACTGAGGGTTGCCTTGCTGGTCATAACCGATAAGGATTTGCTCGATCTCCCCGCCACAATGGGGACAATAGTTCGGTTGCAACAGTTTCCAGAGTTCATACTGCCGTGGGGACGGTTTGAACTCGATGCGCAGGTTTCTGGGTGGTTTGAGCCTGTTGACCGCCATTCGATTTATATAATCTGAATGGTTATGTCCCTTTCGGACTCGAGCATGGCATACAGTTTTTGGAATGTAGTACGGGATTCCAAAACTTTTCCCTTGACCGTATTCTTTCCCACGATGATACAACCGGCGGAATCTCCCTCGGTGTTGCCTGAATGGATCAGGATGCCGAGGAAATGAGGTACATCGTGCAGATATGGCATTTTTTTCTTGTACTTGGGGCTGTACTGAAGGGTAACTTTATAAGTCCCGGCAGGAATGGCGGTCTTGGAATAGACCTTTTCCTTGCAGGTACAGGAACGGCCGCGAGGAGTATCCGGACAGGTTGCCGGAAGTTCCCTCACGGCATCTTCGATGGTATTACAGAAAAATTTGCCGTCGATGGACAGGTCGCCTATGGTATAGGTCTGACCTTTGAATTTGCGGTTGAGTGTCAGCTTCATACTTCGATACTATTTGTATCGAAAGAGTAGAGACGGACGCCGGCTAATGTTTATTATATGTGTTTGTAAAAGGAGGATATTTCAGGAAATGATGTATCTTTGTGAACGGATTGACAGTATTTAATCAAGAGTTAATATGACAAAAGCGGATATCGTCAGGGAAATAGCAACGCAGACCGGTCTGGAGAAGCAGGTCGTGTTACAAGTTGTCGAAGGATTCATGGATAGCGTAAAGTCTTCCATGATAAACGGCGAGGAGGTTTATCTTCGCGGCTTCGGTTCTTTTATCATCAAACACCGTGCGGAAAAGACAGCACGCAACATAAGCAGGAATACCACGATAATAGTGCCTGCCCACAATATCCCGGCATTCAAACCGTCAAAAGCCTTTGCAGGAAGGATGAAATCAGACAAATAAGGTGATTATATGCAACAGGAGCGTTATTCAGATGCTCCTGTTACTTTATACAGGGCAACGAGGTTGGTATTGTCCGATTGGAACAGGAAACGGCCGTTGCTTAAAAGGCATTCGTGGATGGTGTTGTCATTAGGATCCGACTCCAATAAAGCCCCCGCCTTGTTTTCATCGATAAGCAGCATTTCTATGCCTTGTACGGTGGCGGCAGTTGCATCAGCAGGAATTTTCAAAAGTTCATCCATCAGATTCATGTCGTTCATAATATCTCCGTATTTGGCTTGAGTCCCGTCAAGCATTCAATGTACCAAGACCAAAAAGCGTGGGACATAACCCGTAGCACCGAGGTTCTGGTAAACCTATCCGCAAACAAGTTAAGCCCACGCAAAAGCATAGGCGAAAACTGTTTGTCCTGCGGATAAGTGAAATTTACCAGATTTCGGTGCATGACAAAAGCTAACGCTTTCCGTATTTTATTATGTCGTTCTGCCAATATGGTTTTTATGCCGCATCTGCAGAAGAACCGGCCATTATGTGATAACGACCGGACGTGTAAAGGTTATTTTTTAGACTCTTCCAAGGAAAGCTTACGAAACTCTTTCATCAGTTTTTCCAGTTCCAACGAGGTCTTACGGGCACGGGTCCCTGCGGCCTTGTTGCCTTTTTCAATCTGAAGTGCCGCATCCGTGGAGAATGTAGCATATACTTCCTGTATTTTTGAAACCAATTCTTTCATATAAATTCTATTTAAGTTATTGACCACAAAGGTAATGAAAATAATCGAGAATAAGAGCGATTTTGTCAATATTGCAAATATCACATTGGTAATCAATGACTTTTAACAGCCATTACACCGTATGATTTATCCATCAGAGAAATTGTCAAGGTGTTTACAACTTTATGGATATGTCTGGTCAGAACATTTCTTCCATCTGCCGCTTGATTTCTTCCCGCTTTGTATTCTTGTAGTAATGCTTATAGATGGTCAATGGGCTGTTACCAGCCATCTCTGCAACCACATACGGATTATTACCGGCATCTACCATCTTCGATATGAAAGAGCCACGGGCGGAATACCATGTGATGTTTTCTTTAATGCGCAGCATCTTGCATGCTTTCGTCAAGGTTTGTGAAAGGCGTGTGGAAATTTGCTTGACACGTGTAGTCTTCTTGGAAGTGGTCGTGTGTTTATGAGTAAAAACAGGAAATACATAATTTCCATAACTTTGCCCACGGTATTTATTCATGATGGCTTTTGCTTTACTGAGTAATTCCGGTTTGGCTGTTTTGGGAAACTTGATACGTTCATAGACGATGCGGTCTTCCTGGACCAAATCCCATGTCAGGTTACATACATCGACATTCGCCATACCTCCGGTATAGTAGCTGAACAGGAACAAATCAAGATGCAACTGCTCTTTTTTCGTAAACAAGGTACGGTCAACATTTGCGATTTTAGCTATGACTGTTTCCGGAACTGCTCTTGAAGTGGTTTCCGGCCAATTAATATCATCACCGAGACAGAGGAAGTTATCCATATTCACCCCGTACATCTCTTTCTTTTCTGCCTGCCTGCATACGGCACGGAGCAACCTTAGTTTGTGTGTAAGTCCGGCCTTGTTGCCATTTCTGATACCTCTTTCTTTAAGCCAAAACGCAAAGTCAAGAAGAAACTCTTCTGTAATATCCGTAAAGAAATAAGAGGAAAAGGCTTTTTCATATTTTTCCTTTGTAAACGCCTGCAGTTCACGCTTGAGATAGACATACCGTTTAGCATTGGTCGTGCTGTCGACAATCTGACCGTTCTTGATGCGTTTCTTGTTTTTGAATGTCTCTTCAAGATAATCGATCATCTGCTGGACACTCTTTACTTTGACCTCGGGTTTGGCCGCCTTGATTTCATCGAAGCAATGTGATAGCTGGACGGGCGACCAGTTCCTGCCTTCCATCTCCCAGGTATCGGCGACATGCAGATATTTGGTTCGCAAATCGAAAAGCAGTTTGTTCTTGGTAGTGGCCTCCGCACTCCCTACACGGAAACTCTGAGACTTGACATCCCAGTCTTTTAATAGCCCTGTGATGTTTATAACCTTCGGCACACGGGCGTAACCGGTCTTGAAGAAAATTATCTCCAGCTTGACCATCTTGGTGTCTTTCGGGTTCTGCTTACCCCTGATGTTAATCGTGTACATAGACTGATAACGAGTTAGTTAATGACTTATTATTAATTCGCATTAGTAGGAATCAATTGGTATTAATTAACCTACATAGAAACCTACATGAAAAGAGTAGTTTCCTTAGCGAAATAATGTTTATACGGATAAATCCGTACTTGTGTCATTTACTAACTCGTTATCAATCAACTATTTTTCCTAATCACAAAAGTTGTGTCCGAAAAAAGGGTGTGCCTTTCTGGTATTCCTGAGATTGCGTATAATCTCCATTGCCTCAGCTTCTACGCGTACAGTGAGCCATGCACCCGTTTTTTTACGACGGTATACTATCACATTGCCACGCAAATCACAGTTCCGCAGAAAAGCAATATCTACAAACGGCATTCCGCGAAGCATAAAAAGCAATAAAAAAAGCAAGCGCGTAAACTCCAGGCTCTCATCCGCCACAGGTGCATTGAGCTGCCGGAACACATCTTCATCCACAGCGCGTTTCACAGTTACCTTTGTTCCCGTATATACCCCCTTGAACAGCCTGGGCTGATAAGGAGCCAGCCCATCATCTACGGCACGGAAATAAGTGGCACGCAGCATCCTCATATACGTGGAAATTGTATTCCAATGGAGTTGGCGCTCCAGCAGATACTCTTGAAATGCTTTCAACCACACGGGGGTGACCTCTTCAAAACTGATGGAGTCCTGCTCCATAAAATCCTTGATACGATTCAATGTACTTTGATACACATGCGCCGTACCCATGCGCTGTTCTTCTTTCAACTGAGAGACAGTCATAGCCATATAGGCTGACAAATTTGTTTTATCCATATCGTTTCTACTTTAAAAGTGAACCATATAAATGTCTAAAAAACAAATTAGTTCAAATGACTATTCTATTAAAAAAGTACACAGATTACAAATTTTAATACATATCCGGAAACTTCCCGTTCTTCCGAAATACCGGAATTTATCAAAAATTCGCAACAGCAAGTGTCAGCACGCTGATACGTACCCCTTCCACGTCCCGAAACACATCGGCGCACGCAGTAATGGTAGCTCCGGTAGTCAGTACGTCGTCCACCAACAGGATATGCTTTCCGGCAAAACGTTCGGGGTGGCGAAGATGAAAGATGCCGTCCACATTCTTCCACCGTTCATAGGCAGATTTCCTTGCCTGCGCTTCCGTATGCTTCTTGCGCACCACAGAAGCAGCATCCAAAGGAATACCCGTAACCGCCGCAACACCTTTGGCTACACATTCGCTCTGGTTATATCCGCGCATCCGTTGCTTGCGGGGATGCAAAGGAACGGGAACGATGACGTCCACATCGCGAAAGAACTCCGAAACAGCCAACTCCGCTGCCATAAAACGCCCCATGGTCTCTCCCAAGTCCTTACGGCCGCCATATTTCAATTGATGCAGTATCCGGCGGAAATCACTGCCCTTATGATAAAAGAAGTAAGAGGTAGCGCGTTCCAAAGGAAGTTTTCCCCAGAACGTGCGTTCCACCGGATTATCCGCACAAAGATGATAATCCGTACGGGACAAATCCATATTGCATTTCAGACAAATAGTCTCCTCCCCTTCCTGCAGAAGTGTGCCGCACACAGCACACTGCCGGGGAAAGAATAAATGAAGAAAAGATAAAAGCCAGACTTTAAGCGTGTTTTCCATAAGTTTGTTTTTCATACCCAAAGGTAGGGACAAATCACCTATAAAAAAGTCTCTCTTCCGATATCAAGGTTTCAAATAGACCACCGTTTTGCCGCTGCCATATTTGCGTATCATCCCCTCCGCAAGGTATCGGTTCAGGTCGGACACCGCCCGATGCCTCACCAAACCCGTTATCGATTCATAATCCGCCCGTGTGATGCACCCGTGTTTATTCAAATGCTGCAATAATTTTTCCTTGCGTTCCTCCTCGCCCATCAAGGAACGGGATACGTACGGCGACGCTTTGCGTTCCAGCTCCATCGTACTGAAACGGTTGCGGAATTTGCTCCCGAGGCGCAGGTTCACATTTTGAAAATGTACCGACGGAGAGCGGATTTCTTTCTTGTCGGTAACCTGACGGTCGCATTTCAGCGATACGGAGAAATAGCCCAACTCGCCCACTTCCACCGTCCACCCCTCGGACAGCCAACTGCACAGTTCGTCTGTAACAGCCTGCAAAGTTCCGTCGAGAATGGCGGGACTGAAACCGGTGGCCTTAGCCACCAACTCACGGAATTTACCGGCGGAGATTGTTCCCCGTGGCAGGATACGTGCATGCAGACAAACGCTTTCACCGTTTTCATCCGGCGGACTTTGATACAAATCATAATAAGCACTCATATAGGTAAACTATTAATCAGTTAATGCCAACCGGTGTATGTACCATAGATAAATAGCCGGATTACGGTAGATAATTCGTTAGACCCCGGTTATCCTTTCGTCAGACCTTGGTCTCCCTTTCGTTAAACCCTGGTCTAACGAAAGGATAACCGGGGTCTAACGAATTATCATTCGCAATCAAAGGTACTAATAAATATAAGAGAAACGAATAAATCCTGCAATTATTCCGCCTGATTTATCCTACATAACGGATAATTCAGAAAGCACACAATATTAATAATGTCCCAGCATATATCATTTATGTTCAAAAATGGGGCCACAGAGGCTTTTTGCCTATTCAAAGCCTATAAAGATAACTATTTTTGCCTTACATTTACAGAGGACTAAGCACGGTCCGCCTCTCCAAAACAAAACGGGAAACAACTACTTATTAATATACCAAACAAAAAAACATGAAAAAAAGTATCCTATTTATCACGAGCTTTTTCCTCTGCGTTTTCTGTCTGAAAAGCAATGCGCAACCAGGCAGGCCAGAGGTTACCTGGGAGAAAATGGAAGGCGTCACAGTACCCATTCCGCCGCAAGTACACCCCCGGCTTTATGTACGCTCCGCCGATTTGCCCGATTTAAAGAAACGCATGGAGCACCCGCATGTAAAGGAAGTTCTGGCTACCCTGAACAAATTGGGCAAAGACCGTACCCCCGAAGAAGAGGCAAAAGTCAAGGACCGAGGGTTCCGCTATTACTTTGAAATGCGTGGCGTGACCAGCCGCGTACAGGTGCAGGCACTTGACTATCTGGTGTATGGCGACAAGAAACAGGCCAGAAGCGCCATTACCGCCATGCTGGACACGCTTCAGAACGTCAATTACGGAACAAAAGGCGATTTGTCGCGTGCCAGCGGTGTGATGCTCACCTGCGGAGCAATGGTATATGACTGGTGCTACGACCAGATGAAAGAATCCGAAAAGAAAGCCTACATAGAATCTTTCATCCGCATAGCCAAAACAATGGAATGCGGCTATCCCCCACGCAACAACGAACCGATTGCCGGGCACTCCAGCGAATGGATGATACTGCGGGACATGCTTTCTGCCGGCATATCCATCTACGATGAGTATCCGGACATGTACAACCATGTAATAAAGATGATGTTCAAGGATTATCTGCCTGTGCGAAACTACATCTACTCCGGGCATAACTACCACCAGGGAACGAGCTACGTAAATGTACGTTTCAGCAACGACCTCTTCTCGCTCTGGATTCTGCAACGCATGGGCGCAGGAGCCATATACGACCCGGCGCAGCAGTTTGTCCTGTACGACTTCCTCTACCGCCGCCGTCCCGACGGGCAGGTGATGCCGGCCGGCGATACGAATCCCATCAGAAAAAACATGCCGTCCTACTCACTGCCTGCCATGCTGGCTTCCAGCTTCTACAAAGACAGCTATCTGGCATACGAGTACGAACGCAAACCCAACATCGAACGCCACTGCCTCATCTTCGACATTCTGTGGAGAGACTTGGATTTGAAGGCCAAAGCTCCCGATGACCTGCCGCTGACACGCTATTCGGGAAGTCCTTTCGGCTGGATGATAGCCCGCACGGCATGGGACGAAAACAGCGTGATTGCCGAAATGAAGATAAACGAACAGTTTGTCGGCAACCACCAGCACTTGGACGGCGGCTCTTTCCAGCTCTATTACAAAGGTCCCCTTGCCATCGACGCGGGAGCCTATCAGGGAAGTTCCGGCGGATACAACAGCCCGCACAACAAGAATTTCTTCAAACGTACCATCGCACATAATTCGCTGCTGGTATATAATCCCGATGAAAAATTCGCCTGCTGGAACTATGGCGGAGGCGGCAAGACCGAATTTGCAACCAATGACGGCGGACAACGCATGCCCGGCGACCGCTGGGAAACCTGCCGCTCGTTCGAGCAATTGCTAAGCAAAGACTACACAACCGGCAAAGCCCTGGCGCACGGATTCGGGCCTGATGCCTGCAAACCCGACTACTCCTATCTGAAAGGCGACATCACGCAAGCCTACACGGATAAAGTAAAAGAAGCGAAACGCTCCTTCGTCTTCCTGAACCTGCACGCTGCCGAAGTGCCCGCCGCACTTATCGTATTTGACAAAGTTGTGTCTTCCGACCCCACATTCAAGAAATTCTGGCTGCTGCACAGCATTGAAGAACCTACGATAGAAGGCAACCGTTTCATTGTCCGGCGCACCAAAAACGGCGATACCGGAATGTTGCAGAACCATGTATTATTGCCCGAAGCCGGAAATGCACAGATAGAAAAGGTGGGTGGCAAAGGAAAAGAATTCTGGGTATTCGGAACCAACTACCCGAACGACGCACTTCCCAACCGCCCCGATGATGCCAACGAACGGGGAGCATGGCGCGTGGAAGTGTCTCCTGCCGCACCTGCCACCGAAGACTGCTTCCTGAACGTAATGCAGGTTGCGGACAACACCTGCAAACGGATGCACGACGTGAAACGTATTGATGCGGAGAAAGTGGTAGGCGTACAGATAGCCGACCGGGTCGTTACCTTCAGCAGAAACAGCCGGCCTCTGTCCGGCAAAGTCGATATGAAAGTAGACGGAAACGCTGCCATGAAATTTGTCATCACCGACCTCATTCCGGGAACATGGCAAATAAAGAAAGACGGGAAGGTATATATCCCTGCCATGGAAGTACGTTCGGACGACGGCATCCTTTCTTTTGAAGGCACTGCCGGTCATTACGAATTTCTGCGCTAAACGTATATTCTAAATAATCTGCCTGGCTATCCAGGCACAGGCTTCTGCATCGGCCAGCGCATGGTGATGTTGCTCTAACCGGTAACCGCACCATGCCGCTACCGTATGCAGCCGATAATCGGGCAGTCCCTTAATGGCACGGCGTGATGCCTGCAAAGTACAACGGAAATCATAATCGGGATAATCCATGCCGTACATGCGGAATACCGCTTTCAGGCAACTCTCATCGAACGCTTTATTATGCGCCACTAACGTCAGTCCCTCGATGCGTGGTGCAATTTCCTGCCATACGGCCGGAAAGACAGGCGACCGGGACGTATCCGCCAGGGTCAGACCGTGCACACGGGTATTCCAATAAGTATAATACTCCGGTTCGGGACGAATCAGACTGTAATAGCTGTCTGCAATTTCTCCATTCCGCACAATGACTACACCGACACTGCATACACTGGTGCGCTGTTCATTGGCCGTTTCAAAATCTATAGCGGCAAAATTCTCCATGAAGCGATTCTTTTACGATATTTCCAAAATATTTTAAAAAAGTTTCAATCAGCTGTAAACCAAAATATTAAGCAACCATTTATAGGGTTTTCCGAGCACAGGGAAAGTACCGAAAGCGCTTTTAAAGCACCCGTCCGTTCCGGCATGTTGTAACTTCGCACTGTGATCACAAAGATATATGATTTCGAAGTAACAACCATCTAAAACAAAAAAGATTATGGCATTCCGTTATGTAGTTAAAAAGAGAGTTTTCGGTTTCGATGAAAGTAAGTCGGAAAAGTATGTAGCCGCTTCGTTCTCCATTGGAGAAATCAGCTACGACAGACTGTGCGACCAGGTTACGAAGGAGGGTATGGCTCCGCGCGGCGTTGTAAAAATGGTTATGGACGGACTGATTGATGCGCTCAGCACTTACGTCAGTCTCGGAGCGACCGTGAAATTAGGAGATTTCGGCACTATCCGCCCGGGACTGAACTGCAAAAGCCAGAGCGAGGCAAAAGATGTAACCGCCGACAGCATCTACCGGCAGAAACTGATCCTCACTCCGGGAAAAAAGCTGAAAGATATGGTAAAGAGCGCCGGAATAACGCGTATCTCGACCAACGGCGAGGAGATTGCTACAGGTGGCGGCAGTAACGGCGGCAGTGGCAGTGGCAATGGCGGAGAGGAAGAAAATCCGCTGGGATAAAACCTGCAGGCTGACTTAAAAAAACAACCTGTCTATAACTGAGGCTGCATCGTATGAAATAGAGTATCATACGGTGCGGCCTTTTTATATGAATAGATTTTACTATCTTTGCCTACTGCAACCCGTAAAGCTTTAAAATATGGAACATCCTCTTTCTCAATTCAGATATTGTCCGAAATGCGGCTCGGAGCATTTCGAAATTCATAATGAAAAATCAAAACAATGCAAGGATTGCGGTTTTGTCTACTATTTCAACTCTGCCGCCGCTACCGTCGCCCTGATATTGAACGGACGGAACGAGTTACTGGTGTGCCGCCGCGCCAAAGAACCGGCCAAAGGGACACTCGATTTACCGGGCGGCTTCATAGACATGGCGGAAACCGGTGAAGAAGGCGTTGCGCGCGAAGTGAAAGAAGAGACGGGAATGACAGTGACACAAGCCGAATACCTGTTTTCATTACCGAACATCTATATCTATTCGGGATTTCCCGTACATACGCTGGACCTGTTTTTCCGCTGTACGGTAGCCGATACCCTGCATTTCGAAGCAATGGACGATGCGGCGGAAGTCTTCTTCCTTCCGCTGAAGGACATCCACCCGGAAGATTTCGGGCTGGGCTCCATCCGCAAAGGTCTGCAAATGTTCCTGGCGGGTATATCCTAAAAAAGCCAAACAAGTGGAACATATTCAAACCAAAACCCGTATTTTTGTAAAAAAGCCCTATTCTATAACCACCGAAGATGAAACATAAAATTTATCGCATAGTATGCACCGCGCTTTGCTGCGCACCTTTGCTCGCCACGGCACAGACGGGCGGGAAAATCACTTCGCCGCAACGGCTGTATGAGGAAGGAGAAAGTCTGTTCCGGCAAAAGGCATTTGCCGCAGCCATGCCTCCCCTACAGGCTTTTATAAAACAAACCGATGCGGAAGGCGCCCCGGTATCCGCTGCCGGCAACAAAGAAGAAGCCGAATACATGCTGGTATGCGCCGAATATGAACTGAGAAACCCCAATAGCATAGAGTTGTTGCGGGAGTATCTCGATGCGTATCCCGACACTCCCCACGCCAACCGTATCTGCGCCCTCATAGCGTCCGCCTATTTCTTCGAGGGAAAATATGACGATGCACTCGCCATGTTCAACTCCTCCCGGCTCGACCTCCTGAGCAATGAAGAACGGGATGACATGACCTACCGCCTGGCAACCTGTTACCTGAAAACCGGAAATGTGAAAGAAGCCGCCATCTGGTTCGAGACATTGCGAAGCACCGGTTCCAGATATACAGCAGACTGTACGTATTACCTTGCATATATCCGCTACTCACAGCAACGGTACGACGATGCCCTCAGCGGCTTCCTCAGCCTGCAGGACAATGCAAAATACGAGGCGCTCGTACCTTATTACATCGCGGAAATATATCTGATTAAAAAGAATTATGACAAAGCGGAAATTGTTGCGCAAAACTATCTCTCCGCTTACCCCAACCAGAAATATACGGGAGAGATGTACCGCATACAAGGTACAGCCGATTATCATTTCGGCAAGTACCATGAAGCAATAAAAGCTTTCGGCAGCTATCTGAAAGACAACGCGGAGCCTGCCCCAAGAAGAGATGCGCTTTATATGCTGGGAATGTCCTACTACCGGACGGGTGTCTACTCGCAAGTTCCGGTTACCCTGGGCGAGGTGACCGCAAACAAAGATGCGCTTACACAAAACGCATATCTGCACATGGGATTGGCTTACTTGCAGCTTGCCGACAAGAACAAGGCGCGTATGGCATTTGAACAGGCCGCTGCATCCGATGCCGATTTGAAAATCAAGGAACAGGCATCCTACAATAACGCTCTCTGCATTCACGAAACATCCTACTCTGCTTTCGGCGAGTCGGTTACGGTATTCGAGAACTTCCTGAATGAATTTCCCAACTCCGCATACGCCGATAAAGTAAGCAGCTACCTGGTAGAGGTGTATATGAACACGCGCAGCTACGACGCCGCACTCAAGTCCATTGAACGCATTACGCATCCCGGCAGGGCCATTTTGGAAGCCAAGCAGAAGATTCTGTTCCAGTTGGGTACCCAATCCTTTGCCAATACGCAGTTTGAGCAGGCAATCGGCTGTTTCAACCAAAGTATTGCCTTAGGCGGGTATAACCTGCAAACAAAGGCCGATGCCCTTTATTGGCGGGGTGAATCCTATTACCGGCTGAACCGCATGCAGGAAGCCGCCCGTAATTTTAACGATTATCTGTCCCTTACCCCACAGAAGAATACGGAAATGTATGCCCTTGCCTACTACAATCTGGCATACATAGCTTTCCATAAGAAAGATTATGCAACGGCGCAAGACCGTTTCCTGAAATTCATCCAACTGAGAAAGGCCGGAGACGCAACCGTTCTTGCCGATGCGTACAACCGTGTTGGCGACTGCTACATGCAGGTCCGCCGCTTCGACGAAGCCAAACAGTACTATACCCGGGCAGAAAATCTGGGCACGCCCGCCGGTGACTACTCCTACTATCAACTGGCTCTGGTTTCGGGTCTGCAAAAGGACTACGATGGAAAGATTACGCTGCTGAACCGGCTGGCCGACAAATATCCGAATTCGCCCTATGCCGTCAGTGCACTTTACGAAAAAGGCCGTTCGTATGTGCAGGGCCGCAATAACAGTCAGGCCATCGCAACCTTCCGGGAACTGCTGAACAAATATCCCGAAAGCCCCGTCAGTCGTAAGGCTGCCGCCGAAATCGGACTGCTGTACTATCAGAATGATGATTACAACCGCGCCATCGAAGCCTATAAATACGTTATCACCCAATATCCGGGCAGCGAAGAAGCACGTCTTGCCATGCGCGATTTGAAATCCATTTATGTGGAAGCCAACCGCGTGGATGAGTTTGCTGCGCTTGCCGCCCAAATGCCGGGTGCTATCCGCTTCGAACCCAGCGAGCAGGATTCGCTGACCTATATTGCCGCGGAAAAGGTGTATATGAAAGGGGAAATCATCCCTGCAAGGGAAAGCTTCACCCGTTACCTGCAAAGCTATCCGAACGGAGCTTTCAGCCTGAACGCGCATTACTATCTGAGCCTCATCGGAAAAGAGCAGAAAGACGAAACCGGCGTATTGGAGCATACCGGCAAACTGTTGGAGTATCCGGACAGCCCGTATTCGGAAGAGGCCTTGCTGATGCACGGAGAAATCCTGTTCAACCGCAAGGAGTACAAACAGGCTCTGGCAGACTACAAGCAACTGCAAGCCCGCGCCACAACCGCCGAACGCCGGCAGCTGGGTGTCACCGGCGTATTGCGATGCGGCGTGCTCTTGAAGGATGACATAGAAGTGATTCAGGCCGCAACCGCTTTACTGGCCGAAGCCAAACTGGCTCCCGAACTGCAAAATGAAGCCTTATACTACCGCGCCAAAGCCTATCTGAACCAGAAAGCGGTGAAAAAGGCGGCAGACGACCTGAAGCTTCTGGCAAAAGACACCCGTACATTATACGGTGCGGAAGCCAAGTATCTGTCGGCACAGTTGATGTACAATGCCGGTGAGTATGCCGCAGCCGAAAAGGAAATATTGAACTTCATCGACCAGAGCACCCCGCACGCCTACTGGCTGGCACGCAGCTTTATCCTTCTGTCCGATGTATATGTCGCTATGGATAAGAAACTGGATGCACGCCAATACCTGCTGAGCTTGCAACAAAACTATCATGCCGATGATGATATCGAGCGTATGATTCAAGAAAGACTGGAAAAGCTGAAATAAAAGAATGCAATGAATATGAGAAAAATACAATATATCCTCAGCGGAATAACGCTGATAACCCTACCTCTGGGCATCCATGCCCAGCAACAGGCCAAAGACTCCACCGTAAACCGTACGGTTGTTGTGGAACAGGAATATACCCCCGATATTCCGGATGCGTCCAAAATAAACGTGCTCCCCCAAGTGGAAGCGCCGACTGCCAATAAAAAGGCTGTGGAATACGATGTAACTCTCGTGCCTGCCAACACCATACCCGCAACTGTCATGCAGGCATATACCGGCAAGGAGACGCAAGCCAAAACACATCCCGGATATATCCGTTTGGGTTATGGCAACTACGGCAATCTGGACGCACGCGCCGGCTATCTGTTCACATTGTCCGGCCGCGACCGCCTCAACCTGAATTTCCGGATGAACGGCATGGACGGCAAACTCGATTTACCCGATAATGACGGCAAATGGAATTCCTACTACTATCGCACTCATGCCAATATGGATTATGTGCACCGCTTCAGGAAAGCAGACCTGAACGTTGCGGGCAACTTCGGATTGAGCAACTTCAATTTCCTGCCCGATGCAGCCGTCAGAAAACAGAAGTTCATTTCCGGTGACATTCATTTCGGAGTGAAATCCACGGATACGGAACTGCCCCTCCGGTTCAGTGCCGAAACAAACCTGATGCTTTACGAACGTCAATACGATTCCGGTTTCTTGAACAGCCGGGAATACATCGTCCGCACCAAAGCACTGGTCACAGGCGGCATATCAGACGAACAGACCGTAGGCATCGGCTTTGCAATGGACAATGTGCTGTACAAGAACAATCATTTTGAGAACTACACATCCCTTAGTCTGAACCCGCATTACCGCCTGGAAAACGATGATTGGAAAATACGTATCGGCGCCCTGGTGGACATGGGCTTCGGTTTCGGAAAGAAATTCCGGGCAGCCCCCGATGTAGCAGTGGAATACAACTTCTCGGACAGTTATATCCTCTATGCACAGACCAAAGGCGGGAGACTGCAAAATGACTTCCGCCGTTTAGAGGCATTCTGCCCATACGGACAGGTTTCTTCACAACCGGATGCCACTTACGAACAAATAAATGCCGCCATCGGCTTCAAAGCCAGTCCGGCAATCGGCTTATGGCTGAATCTGTACGGCGGATATCAGAACTTAAAGGATGATTTGTTTTTCCAACCGGCAGATTTCGAATCCGCTGCCAATGAGTACAGTCCGATGCTTTCCATCGGCCAATGGAACACAAGCAACATCTATGCCGGCGCCGAGATACGCTACGGCTATAAGAACATATTTTCATTCTCCGCTACCGGAGTTTACCGCAATTGGGATGCAAAGGACGACAGCCAGTCCAATACCGGCGCCTATTCCCTCGTTTATAAACCGGCCTTTGAAGCTGATTTGCACATAGATGTGCATCCCGTATCCGCTTTACTGCTTAACCTCGGCTACAGGCATATTTCGCGCGAGAAGGTGGAGGGAAACAAAGTCGATGCGGTCAACAACCTCTATGCCGGCGGCAGCTACGAATTCTTTAAAGGCATATCCGTTTACGCCCGCATAAACAATTTATTAAACCAGGATTATCAATATTATTGGGGATACCCCACCGAAGGCATCAACTTTACCGGAGGTGTAAGTTTTAAATTCTAATAGCCAAAATCAAAGATATAACCAACAAAATAGGTCATTTTTGCTAAATTCTCCTTATATTATAAGGTGGAAAGTTTGTTTTTTTCTACTTTTGCGGGCAAATTAGTGGCTGGAGTCACTATAAAACAGAAATTTATGCAGAAAAACCTTGTCATTGTCGAGTCTCCGGCAAAAGCTAAGACTATCGAGAAATTCCTCGGGAAAGACTATAAAGTCCTTTCCAGCTACGGTCATATACGCGATTTGAAGAAAAAAGAGTTCAGTATTGATATTGATAAAGATTTCAAACCGCATTATGAAATTCCTGGAGATAAGAAAAAGGTTGTAGAAGAGTTGAAAGCTGAAGCCAAGGAAGCGGAAACCGTATGGCTGGCATCCGATGAGGACCGCGAGGGAGAAGCGATTGCATGGCATTTATACGAAGTGCTGAAACTGCAACCGGAGCATACCAAGCGTATCGTTTTCCACGAAATTACCCAAAGCGCCATTCTGAAAGCCATCGAGCAACCGCGCAATATCGACATCAATCTGGTAGATGCCCAACAGGCACGCCGTATCCTAGACCGTATCGTAGGTTTTGAACTTTCACCCGTATTGTGGAAAAAAGTGAAACCCGCACTCTCTGCCGGGCGTGTACAATCGGTAGCTGTCCGCCTTATCGTAGAACGCGAGCGCGAGATACAGGCTTTCCAATCGGAAGCATCGTATCGGGTGACCGCCGTATTCCTCGTGCCCGATGCCGACGGCAAACCGGTGGAAATGAAAGCCGAGCTGTCGCGCCGTATCAAGACCAAAGCCGAAGCTCAAAAATTTCTGGAAAGCTGCCGGTCAGCCTCTTTCACCATCCATGACATTTCCACCCGCCCGCTGAAAAAAAGCCCTGCCGCTCCTTTCACTACATCTACCTTGCAGCAGGAAGCTGCCCGCAAATTAGGATTTACAGTAGCACAGACCATGATGGTAGCCCAGCGGTTGTACGAATCGGGAAAGATAACCTATATGCGTACCGACTCCGTCAACCTGTCCGAACTGGCGGTCGACAACAGCAAAGCGGTCATTGCCGACATGATGGGAGAGCGCTATGTATATCCGCGTCATTTCGCCACCAAAACCAAAGGCGCTCAAGAGGCTCACGAAGCCATTCGCCCTACGTATATGGAAAATGCCAAGATAGAAGGTACGCCGCAGGAAAGAAAACTGTACGACCTGATATGGAAGCGCACGATAGCCTCTCAAATGGCAGATGCGGAAGTTGAGAAAACGACCGTAAGCATCGGTATCAGCAACGAAGCGGATACGTTCAATGCAACCGGAGAGGTTGTAAAATTCGACGGTTTCCTCCACGTGTATCGCGAGTCCATCGACGAAGACACGGAGCAGGAGGATGAAACCCGTCTGCTGCCCCCTTTGAAGAAAGGACAAGTCTTGCATCACCAGAGCATTATTGCTACGGAACGCTTCACGCAACATCCGCCCCGTTACACCGAAGCCAGCCTTGTACGCAAATTGGAAGAGCTGGGTATCGGCCGTCCTTCCACATACGCCCCTACCATTTCAACCATACAGCAACGCGGCTATGTGGAGAAAGGCGAAAAGAGCGGGGAAGAGCGCTCTTACAACATACTTTCGTTGCAGGACAGCAAGATTACGGACGTTACGCAAACAGAAATTACAGGAGCCGAAAAAGCCAAATTGATGCCTACCGATACAGGTACGGTAGTCAATGATTTCCTGATGGAATATTTCCCCAACATCCTCGACTATAACTTTACTGCCAGCGTTGAAAAGCAGTTCGATGAGATAGCCGAAGGAGAAAAGAAGTGGACCGCCATCCTGAAGGATTTCTATAAAGATTTCCACCCGTCCGTGGAAAACACGCTTGCCACCAAGAATGCCCACAAGGCCGGCGAACGTATCTTAGGCGAAGAACCGGGCAGCGGCAAACAGGTATCCGTAAAAATCGGCCGTTTCGGTCCCGTTGTACAAATCGGTACTGCCGGAGACAACGAAAAGCCACGCTTCGCCCAGCTCAAGAAAGATATGTCCATTGAGACAATAACACTGGAAGAAGCTTTGGAACTGTTCAAGCTTCCCCGCACCTTGGGCGAATATGAAGGCAAGACAGTAACCATAGGAACCGGCCGCTACGGGCCTTATGTACACAACAACGGAATGTATACCTCGCTTCCGAAGACAATAGATCCGCTGGAAATAACACTGGCAGAAGCTATTCAGCTCATCCGGGAAAAGAAAGATGCCGAAGCCCAGAAACATATCAAGAAATTTGAAGAAGAACCGGAGCTGGAAATATTGAACGGCCGTTACGGACCGTATATTTCTTATAAAGGCAGCAACTACAAAATCCCGAAGGACATTATCCCGCAGGATTTAAACCTGGATGCATGCAGGGAAATCATCAAACTGCAGAGCGACCCCGATGCACCGAAAGCCAAACGCGGCAAATACGCCAAGAAGAAAAAGTAAAGAAGCCATAAAAAAAGAAAGCCCTCTCCGCAAATTGCAAAGAGGGCTTTTTCATATGATAAAATATCTCGATTACATTCTGTCAGGAACCTCAATGCCAAGCAATCCCATTCCCAAACGTACCACCTTGGCTACATTCTCGGACAAGGCAAGACGGAATATCTTCACAGCCTCATTCTCCTCACGCAGTATGCTGAAGTCATGATAGAACTGGTTGTATTCCTTCACGAGGTCGTAAGTATAGTTAGCAATCAAAGAAGGGCTATAATCCTCACCCGCCTGCTTCACAATAGCGGCAAAGTCTGCAACCATCTGTATCAGGCCTTCCTCTTTCTCACTCAATTCAATACCGGCCGGAAGTTGTGCAGGAACGGAAATACCTGCTTCTTTCGCTTTACGGAGAACCGACTGGATACGGGCATACGTATATTGGATGAAAGGTCCTGTATTACCATTGAAATCGATGGATTCCTTCGGATTGAACGTCATATTCTTGCGGGCATCCACCTTCAATATGAAATATTTCAATGCGCCTAAACCGACAATGCGTGCAATATTATCAGCCTCCTCTTGGGTCAGACCATCCAGCTTGCCCAATTCTCCGGAAGTTTCCTTAGCGGTATTAATCATTTCAGCCATTAAGTCATCGGCATCCACAACCGTACCCTCACGGCTCTTCATCTTACCTTCGGGCAGTTCCACCATACCGTAGGAGAAGTGAACCAACCCTTTGCCCCATTCGAAGCCCAGCTTATCAAGCAGAATGGAAAGCACCTGGAAATGGTAGTTCTGCTCGTTGCCTACCACATAAACCATCTTGTCAATGGGGAAATCGGCAAAGCGCAATTTGGCCGTACCTATATCCTGGGTCATATAAACAGAAGTGCCGTCGGCACGGAGCAGCAATTTGTGGTCGAGCCCTTCTCCGGTCAGGTCGGCCCATACGGAACCGTCTTCTTTGCGGTAGAAGAAGCCTTTCTCCAAACCTTCCATAACCTTCTCCTTGCCCTCCAGATAAGTTTCCGACTCGTAGTAAATCTTGTCGAACGTAACGCCCATCATACGGTAGGTTTCATCGAAGCCTGCATATACCCAATCATTCATCTTCTTCCACAGAGTACGGACCTCAGGGTCGCCGGCTTCCCACTTCACCAGCATCTCACGCGCTTCTTTCATCAAGGGAGATTCCGCTTCGGCTTTTGCCTTGGACTCTTCTTCGCTCATGCCTTCACTCTGGAACTTCGCCATCAGCTCTTTTACCTCAGCCTTATAATGCTTGTCGAAAGCCACATAATAGTCACCTATCAAATGGTCGCCTTTCTTACCGGACGATTCGGGAGTTTCACCGTTACCGTACTTCTGCCAAGCCAACATAGACTTACAGATATGAATACCGCGGTCGTTCACTATATTTGTCTTAACCACCCTGTTGCCATTGGCCGAGATGATATTTGCCAACGCATTGCCCAACAGATTATTACGGACATGTCCCAAATGGAGCGGCTTATTCGTATTGGGCGAAGAATACTCAATCATCACCAGCGGAGCGTTATCGGTTGCAGCAACAATGCCGTACTTTGCATCCGCATGAATTCCATTCAGCAACTCAATCCATGCCGAAGAAGCGATTGTCAGGTTCAAAAAGCCCTTGATAACATTGAATGCCGATACCGACGGCTCGTTTGCCTGCAGATATTCGCCAATCTCCTGTGCGGTCTGCTCCGGTCCTTTTTTAGACATACGGAGAAAAGGGAAAACGACCAGGGTAAGGTGTCCCTCAAATTCTTTCTTGGTTTTCTGCAACTGTATCTGTGCAGCCGGAACATCCTGACCGTACAGCGCTTTCAGTCCGCTCATTACGGACGCTACCAACTTCTGTTCTATATTCATGATTCAAATGTATTTTCTGCGTACAAAGATACGAACTATTTTTAATTCCATAAAAAAGGAGACGTTGTATGCGCCTCCTTTTCTCAAGTTTTATTTATGATTGATTTTATTCGATAGTCAATTCCGAACCCGGTTTGAACTTAGCTACTTTCTTCGCCTCAATCTGAATAGGTTTCTTTGTTGCCGGATTGATGCCAATGCGTCCGGCTCTCTCCATTACAGAAAAAGTGCCAAAGCCAACCAATGCGACTTTATCACCTGCCTTTAATGCTTTTGTTACCGATGCAATAAATGCATCCAATGCTCTTTTTGAATCGGCCTTTGACAAACCGCCTTCAGCTGCCATTGCGCTAATAAGTTCTGACTTATTCATAATACGAATGATTAATTAATTGTTACACAAAAGAAAAATTCCAATGCTACTTCCTACAAAAATAGAGCAAAAATTCTGAATATCAAATAAAAACATTAAAAAAAGGGCGGAAAACAGAGAAAAAGAAAGAATAGGAGTTCCTTTTTCTGTTATAGAACAGAATTTATTCGTATTTTTGCCAAATAAAGCGAAAAAAACAGAGTATGAATACTATACCGACAGTAACTAAAAACCTTTTAATCATCAATGTACTGATGTTTCTCGGCACGATTGTGGCACAGAGTTACGGCATTGATTTAAACAACTACCTGGGACTGCACTTTTTCCTTGCCGGAGATTTCAATGCAGCACAGTTGATTACTTATATGTTCATGCACGGCGGATTTACCCATCTGTTCTTCAACATGTTTGCCGTTTGGATGTTCGGCCGTATACTCGAGCAGGTCTGGGGGCCGAAACGCTTCCTGTTCTACTACCTCGCATGCGGCATCGGTGCAGGGCTTATCCAGGAGCTTGTACAATACATCCATTACGAAACGGTACTTTCCGCATACGACAGTGTCAATACCGGGTATTCCATCATCCCCATGGAAGAATATCTCAACATGATGACTACCGTCGGAGCGTCCGGGGCCGTATATGCCATCTTGCTGGGATTCGGCATGCTGTTTCCCAACCAACCGATGTTCGTCTTTCCGCTACCGTTTCCCATCAAAGCCAAATATTTCGTTATCGGATATGCCTTGATAGAATTATTCTCGGGACTTGCCAACAATCCGGGCGACAATGTGGCGCACTTTGCACATTTGGGCGGTATGATATTCGGATTCATTCTAATAATGTACTGGAGAAAAAAGGACAGAGGAAATGGCTACTATTATAACTGATTTAAAGGAATCGTTCCGTAGAGGAAACATCTACATCCAACTGATTTATATCAATGTAGGAGTATTTATCTTCACTACACTGACAGGAGTCATATTGCAGCTCTTCAACCGGAGCCTCGGCGGAGTGTTCGAATGGCTGGAACTGCCCGCTTCACTGCCCCGCTTCATCATCCAGCCCTGGTCTGTCCTGACGTATATGTTTATGCACGCAGGAGTCCTGCATATTCTTTTCAATATGCTTTGGCTGTATTGGTTCGGTGCCTTATTCCTGAACTTTTTCTCTGCCAGACACTTACGGGGAGTATACATCTTAGGCGGAATCTGCGGCGGACTGCTTTATATGACCGCCTACAACATCTTCCCTTATTTCCGTCCGATGACGGAATACTCTTTCATGCTGGGAGCATCGGCATCCGTACTCGCTATCGTGGCGGCTACCGCCTATCGGGAACCTGACTACCCGATACGTCTTTTCCTTTTTGGAACCGTACGCCTGAAATATCTGGCATTGGTTGTTATCGTAACAGACCTGTTATTCATCACCTCCAGCAATGCCGGCGGACATATCGCCCATTTAGGCGGAGCGTTGGCAGGTCTGTGGTTTGCAGCCAGCCTTAGCAAAGGCGCGGATATCACTGCATGGATTAACAAGTCTCTGGACGCTGTCACTGCCTTGTTCAGTTTCAAGCCCCGCAAGCCCAAGATGAAGGTCCATTATGGAACCGAAAGACAGAAAGATTATAACTATAACGCCCGAAAAAAAGCTCAATCCGATGAAATAGACCGTATCCTCGACAAATTGAAGAAGTCCGGATATGAAAGTCTCACAACGGAAGAAAAGAAGAGCTTGTTCGATGCAAGTAAACGATAATGTATGTATGAAGCATTTCGGTAATTTTGTCGCCCTGCTGATTGTAGCGGTCAATGCTTTATTCACGGGTCTTTTGCTGTTGGTGGCATACAGTCCTTACATCCAACCGGCAACGCATCCGGTACAATCCTGTCTCGGACTGACCTTTCCGGTCTTTGCACTTATCAACGGCGGCTTTCTGATTTTCTGGCTGGTTATACAACGATACAAGACAGCTTTGCTGCCGTTAACCGGCCTTCTGTTATGCTACTCGCAGCTACGGACCTATCTGCCCCTTAATTTTCACACCACCGAGCTTCCCGAAGGCAGCATAAAGCTCCTGTCTTACAACATTATGGGTTTTGACGGTGCTTACAAAAAAGACGGGAAGAATCCGATACTCACCTATCTGAAAGAGAGCAATGCCGACATCCTATGCCTGCAGGAATATGCATCCGACGAATCTCCCCGCCACCTCACGCAGAAAGACATCGAACGGGAGTTGAAAGATTATCCCTACCGCCGTATCAACGTCGTAGGCAGCGGCAGCGGCTATACCAACAGGATAGCATGTTATTCCAGATTTCCCATTCTATCCGCACGTGTCCTGGACTATGCAAGCAGCTACAACGGTTCCGTACTGTATGAACTCAAACTGAATGAAGATACGATTACCCTTATCAACAACCATTTGGAGTCCAACAAACTGACAAAGGCCGATAAAGACATTTACGAAGAAATATTGAAAGCTCCCGAAACGGAAAAAGTGAAAAGCGGCGCACGGCTGTTGCTGCATAAACTGGCGGAAGCATCCGCCATCCGCGCCCCGCAGGCAGACACCATTGCACGGGAGATAGCATCTTCCCGGCATCCGTCCGTCATCGTCTGCGGAGATTTCAACGACACTCCCATTTCATACGCCCACCGCGTCATAGCGCAAAATCTGGATGACGCTTTCACCCAGTCGGGACGCGGACTGGGAATCTCCTACAACCAGAACAAATTCTATTTTAGGATAGACAACATATTAATCAGCAAGAACCTGCGGTCGTACAACTGTACAGTAGACCGTTCCATAAGAGAGTCCGATCACTATCCGATATGGTGCTACATAGCCAAACGGCAATGACGTTCCCTGCCAAGATGAAATTATCAATAAACTACTCATTATCTAATACTCTGACTTTATGTTTAAAAGAAGTATTCTAATTTTAGCTGCAAGTTGTATGATGTACTCCTGTGCCAACCAAACGGAAAGCAATCCGTTCCTCACCGAGTTTCAAACCCCGAACGGTGTTCCGCCTTTCGACAAAATCAGGCTGGAACACTACGAACCGGCATTCCTTCAGGGAATAGAAGAGCAAAATGCCAATATCCGGGCTATTGTCGACAATACCGAAGCGCCGGATTTTGAAAATGTAATCGTTGCTTTTGACAACAGTTCACCCATACTCAACCGGGTAAGCGCCATCTTCTTCAACATGACGGATGCCGAGACCAGTGACGCCCTGAACGAACTTTCCATAAAGCTCGCTCCGGTACTGTCCGAACATGGAGACAATATATCGCTTAACCAGGCGCTATTCAATAAAGTACAGGCCGTTTACCAGAAAAAGGATTCGTTAAACCTGACCACCGAACAACAAAGACTTCTGGACAAAACATACAAAGATTTCGTACGTTCCGGCGCCAATCTTTCTGCCGAAAAGCAAGCCCGCCTGCGCGAGATAAACAAGCAGCTCTCCACGCTGGGCATCACTTTCAGCAACAATATCCTGAACGAAAACAATGAGTTCATGCTCTTTGTAGACAAGCAGGAAGACCTTGCCGGACTTCCCGAATGGTTCCGCCAAAGCGCTGCCGAAGAAGCAAAAGCAGCCGGACAGGAAGGCAAATGGCTGTTTACGCTGCACAACGCCAGCCGTCTCCCGTTCCTGCAATATTCAGCCAACCGTCCGTTGCGCGAGAAAATATACAAAGCTTACATCAACCGCGGCAACAACAACGACAAGAACGATAACAAGAAAATCATTACCGACATCGTCAGTCTGCGTCTCGAAAAAGCCCGCCTATTAGGCTTCGACTGCTATTCCAACTTCGTACTGGACAATACGATGGCAAAGAATTCGGCCACTGTAATGGAGTTCCTGAACAACCTGTGGAATTATGCCCTGCCTAAAGCCAAGGCCGAAGCTGCCGAACTCCAGAAGCTGATGGACAAAGAAGGCAAAGGCGAGAAGCTGGAAGCCTGGGACTGGTGGTATTATACCGAGAAGCTCCGCAAAGAAAAATATGACCTCGAAGAGGACCAGATCAAACCCTACTTCAAACTGGAGAACGTACGCGAAGGCGCTTTTGCCGTTGCCAACAAACTCTATGGCATTACGCTGACAAAACTCAACAATATCCCTGTCTATCATCCCGATGTAGAAGTCTTCGAGGTAAAAGATGCAGACGGCTCGCAACTGGGCATCTTCTACGTAGACTACTTCCCGCGTCCCGGCAAGAGCGGCGGAGCATGGATGAGCAACTACCGCGAACAGAAAGGCGACATCCGTCCGTTGGTGTGCAACGTAGCCAGCTTCACCAAACCCGTTGGCGATACCCCCTCCCTGCTCACAATGGATGAAGTGGAAACCCTTTTCCATGAATTCGGTCACGGACTGCACGGACTGCTGACCAAATGCAACTACCTGGGCGTCTCCGGCACGAATGTAGTACGCGATTTCGTAGAACTTCCGTCACAAATCAACGAACATTGGGCCACTGAACCCAAGGTATTGAAGATGTACGCCAGACATTACCAGACCGGCGAAGTCATCCCCGACAGCCTCATCGAAAAGATACTGAAACAAAAGACTTTCAACCAGGGTTTCATGACCACCGAGCTGCTGGCAGCCGCTATTCTCGACATGAACCTGCACAACCTGACGGATACGAAAGGTATCGATGTCGTAGCCTATGAAAAAGAAGCTATGGACCAACTCGGTTTAATCCCCGAAATAGCTCCCCGCTACCGCACCACCTACTTCAACCACATCATAGGCGGTTATGCCGCAGGCTATTACAGCTATCTGTGGGCAAACGTGCTGGACAACGATGCTTTTGAAGCATTCAAGGAACACGGCATTTTCGACAAGGCAACCGCCGACCTTTTCCGCCGCAATGTGCTGGAAAAAGGAGACAGCGAAGACCCGATGACACTCTACAAGAATTTCAGAGGGTCAGAACCGCAATTAGAGCCGATGTTAAAAAATCGCGGTATGAAGTAAGAATTGTGAAAAAAAAGCTATATTTGCAGCCTTATATACAATAGAAATCAATTAAAAAGTAATCATAATAAACTAAAAGTAACATGCAAAACAAAGGATTTGTAAGGGTTTTTGCGATATTGCTCACACTGGTGTGTGTGTTCTATCTCTCCTTCTCTTTTGTGACCCGCCATTACGCCCATAAGGCTAAAGAGTTCGCAAAAGGCGATGTGAAAGTAGAACAGGACTACCTCGATTCTCTGTCAAACGAGAAAGTGTGGTTCGGCAATTGGACGCTGAAACAATGTCGTGAAATGGAGATCAGTTTAGGTTTGGACTTGAAGGGTGGTATGAACGTCATCCTGGAAGTGTCGGTACCCGATGTCATCAAGGCATTGGCGGACAACAAGTCTGACGAAGCATTCAACCAGGCACTGGCCACTGCGGCAAAACAGGCTACTACCAGCCAGGACGACGTTATCACGTTGTTCATCAGAGAGTATCACAGAATCGCTCCGGATGCTTCACTCTCACAACTGTTCGCTACCCAACAGCTAAAGGACAAGGTAAACCAGAAATCTTCCGATGCAGAAGTTGAAAAAGTATTGCGCGAAGAAGTAAAGGCAGCCGTTGACAACTCATTCAACGTACTCCGTACCCGTATCGACCGCTTTGGTGTGGTTCAGCCCAACATCCAGAGCCTGGAAGACAAAATGGGACGTATCATGGTGGAGCTTCCGGGTATCAAAGAGCCTGAACGTGTAAGAAAATTGTTACAAGGTTCTGCCAACCTGGAATTCTGGGAAACATACAACGCAAAAGACGTTGCTTCGTACCTGCAATCGGCTGATGCCAAATTGCGTGCAATCCTGGCTACCACAGAAGAAGCAACAGACAGCGTAGCTGCCGAAGCTCCCGCCGTAGCGCAAGCTACCAGCACTACCGACAGCCTTGCCGCAGCACTGAAAGGTGAAAGCAAAGCACAGGCTGCCGACCTTGAGCAAATCAAGAAAGAACATCCGCTGCTGGCAGTTCTTCAGGTAAATCCCAGCGGTCAAGGCCCTGTTGTAGGTTATGCAAACTACAAGGATACCGCTGATATCAACAAATACCTCTCCATGCCGGAAATTCAGGCTGAAATGCCGAAAGACCTGCGCCTGAAGTGGGGTGTTTCTCCTTTTGAATACGACCCGAAAGCACAGACTTTCGAATTGTACGCCATCAAGTCTACCGAACGTAACGGACGCGCTCCGCTGGAAGGTGACGTCGTTGTAAACGCCAAAGACGAATTCGACCACTATGGCAAACCTGCCGTAAGCATGTCTATGAATACGGACGGTGCACGCCGTTGGGCACAACTCACCAAACAGAATGTAGGTAAAGCCATCGCCATTGTACTGGACGGCTATGTATACTCCGCACCGAACGTAAATCAGGAAATCACCGGCGGTAACTCACAAATCACCGGTCACTTCACTCCCGAACAGGCAAAAGACTTGGCAAACGTATTGAAATCAGGTAAGATGCCGGCTCCTGCCCACATCGTACAGGAAGACATCGTAGGTCCGTCTTTGGGACAAGCATCCATCAACGCCGGTATCATGTCATTCGTTGTGGCATTGATTCTGTTGATGATTTACATGTGCTCCATGTACGGTTTCATCCCGGGTATGGTTGCCAACGGCGCTCTGATATTGAACTTGTTCTTCACGCTGGGTATCCTCTCATCCTTCCAGGCCGCTCTGACGATGTCCGGTATTGCCGGTATGGTACTGTCGCTCGGTATGGCTGTGGATGCCAACGTATTGATTTACGAACGTACCAAAGAAGAGTTGCGTGCAGGTAAAGGTGTCAAGAAAGCACTTGCCGACGGTTACTCCAATGCTTTCTCCGCAATCTTCGACTCTAACCTGACATCTATCATCACAGGTATCATCCTGTTCAACTTCGGTACCGGTCCTATCCGCGGTTTCGCCACGACACTGATTATCGGTATCCTGATTTCATTCTTTACCGCTGTGTTCATGACACGTTTGTTCTACGAACACTTCATGAACAAAGACAAGTTGCTGAACCTGACATTCTCTACGGGAATCTCCAAGAACCTGATGGCGAATGTACACTTCGACTTCATGGGCAGAAACAAACTCTGGATGACGCTGGCAGGTGTAGCGGTTGTAGTCTGCATCGGCTTCCTCAGCATCCGCGGTTTGAGCCAGAGCATCGACTTCACCGGTGGACGTAACTTCAAGGTACAGTTTGAGAACAAGGTAGAACCCGAACAGGTACGCGAATTGATTTCCAGCAAGTTCGGCGATGCCAATGTCAGTGTCATCGCTATCGGTGCTGACGGCAAGACCGTACGTATCAGTACCAACTACCGTATCGAAGAAGAAGGTAACAACATCGACTCCGAAATCGAAGCATACCTGTACGAGACCCTGAAACCGTTGCTGACCCAGAATATCACGCTGGAAACCTTCATCGACCGTGAGAACCATACGGGCGGCAGTATCATCAGCTCACAGAAAGTAGGTCCGAGTATCGCAGACGACATCAAGGTATCCGCTATCTGGTCTGTTGTACTGGCACTGATTGCTATCGGTCTGTACATCCTGCTCCGTTTCCGCAACATTGCCTACTCTATCGGTTCCGTATGTGCACTGGCCTGCGACACGATTATCATTTTGGGCGCCTACTCCATGTTCTGGGGCATCCTGCCGTTCTCTTTGGAAATCGACCAGACGTTTATCGGTGCTATCCTGACGGCTATCGGTTACTCAATCAACGATAAGGTGGTAATCTTCGACCGTGTACGCGAGTTCTTCGGTCTCTATCCGAAACGCAACAAGAAAGTATTGTTCAACGATTCACTGAACACGACTCTGGCACGTACCATCAATACCTCACTGAGTACGTTGATTGTATTGCTGTGTATCTTCATCCTCGGTGGTGATTCCATCCGCAGCTTCGCGTTCGCCATGATTCTGGGTGTTGTATTCGGTACACTGTCTTCTCTGTTCGTTGCATCTCCTATCGCTTACATGCTGATGAAGAACAAAAAAGATACAGAACAGGCAGTAGCTGTTGAAGAAGCAAAATAATTCCTATTATATAAATAGGATAAAAATAAGAGAAAGAGGAAATCCCGGTGTGACGGGGTTTCCTCTTTCTCTTTTCTACAGAATTTTACGGATACTCCTCTACAGCAGCAGGAAGTTCCGCACAAAAAAAAGGACGTCCGTATCATAACAGACATCCTTTCGTAGCTCCGAGGGGAATCGAACCCCTATCTAAAGTTTAGGAAACTTCTATTCTATCCGTTGAACTACAGAGCCTTTTTGCATACATTCTGCATATAGCAATGGAATGCGGGTACAAAGATAATGTATTCTGCTGATTTTCCGAAAAAAGTTTTGTTAATCCGATTAACTTTACGAAATTTGTCTTTGAACAAAATAAGTATAAGTTTCCTTATATAATACATATAATAATTCGTAAGTTATGGCAAACGACATGATGGTCAAAGAACTGGAGCAAGTGGTAGTCCGCTTCTCCGGAGACTCCGGCGACGGTATGCAGCTCGCCGGCAACATCTTTTCAACAGTTTCGGCTACGGTAGGTAATGACATCAGTACATTCCCCGATTATCCGGCAGACATCCGTGCCCCGCAAGGCTCACTGACGGGCGTATCCGGTTTTCAGGTACATATCGGTGCAAACAAAGTCTATACCCCCGGTGATAAATGCGATGTACTGGTAGCGATGAATGCCGCTGCGTTAAAAACACAGTATAAGTTTGCCAAATCTACCGCATGTATTATCATCGATACGGACGCATTCCAGAAATCGGATTTGGAAAAGGCCGCTTTCAAGACGGACAACCCCATTGAAGAAATGGGCATCAAACAGGATGTCATTGCCGCTCCTATCTCTCAAATGGTGAAAGACTGCCTTGCCGACACGGGTATGGATAACAAATCCATGCTGAAGTGCCGCAACATGTTTGCAGTGGGACTGGTATGCTGGCTGTTCAGCCGCGACCTGACGATAGCCGAAGAGTTTATCCGCGAGAAATTCGCCAAGAAACCTGAAATTGCAGAAGCCAATATCAAGGTTATCCGCGCCGGATACGACTACGGACACAACACCCACGCATCCGCCTCTCACACTTACAAGATTGAAAGCAAAGTAAAGACTCCCGGACGCTATATGGACATTACGGGCAACAAGGCCACGGCCTACGGCTTCATAGCCGCTGCCGAGAAAGCAGGCCTGAAGCTTTACCTGGGTTCTTACCCCATCACCCCCGCAACCGATGTGCTGCACGAACTTTCCAAGCACAAGTCACTGGGCGTAATGACCGTACAGTGCGAAGACGAGATTTCCGGTTGCGCCTCCGCCGTCGGAGCATCCTTTGCCGGAGCATTGGCGGTTACCTCCACCTCCGGACCGGGTATCTGCCTGAAATCGGAAGCCATGAACCTGGCTGTTATTATGGAACTGCCGCTGGTGGTGCTCGATGTACAGCGCGGCGGCCCTGCAACAGGTCTGCCCACCAAGTCCGAGCAGACCGACTTGCTGCAAGTACTCTTCGGCCGTAACGGCGAAAGCCCCATGCCCGTACTTGCCGCCACCTCACCGACAGACTGCTTTGAATGCGCCTACATGGCATCCAAGATAGCACTGGAGCACATGACCCCCGTCGTACTGCTTACCGATGCTTTCGTTGCCAACGGCTCGGCAGCGTGGAAACTGCCCAAGCTTGCCGATTATCCCGCTATCGTTCCGCCTTATGTACGCCCCGAAATGCAGGGTTCATGGACACCCTA
The DNA here is from genome assembly GCF_014287405.1 of Bacteroides sp. NSJ-48. Classification (NCBI taxonomy): domain Bacteria; kingdom Pseudomonadati; phylum Bacteroidota; class Bacteroidia; order Bacteroidales; family Bacteroidaceae; genus Bacteroides; species Bacteroides sp. NSJ-48. The sequence continues at coordinate 44,908 of NZ_JACOOD010000034.1, forward strand.
CCAGCGCGATGAAAAGACCGGCAGCCGCTACTGGGCCATCCCCGGAACAGAAGGCTTCACCCACATCCTCGGCGGATTGGAGAAAGACAACAAGACAGGCGCCATCTCTACCGACCCTGAGAACCACGACCTGATGACCCGCCTGCGTGCCGAGAAAATTGCCAAAATAGAAGTGCCCGATGTAGAAGTGGAAGGCGACAAGGACGATGCCGAACTGCTGATTGTCGGCTTCGGCGGCACTTACGGCCATCTGCACGCCGCTATGGACGAGCTCCGCGCCACAGGCAAGAAAGTGGCCCTCGCCCACTTCAAGTTCATCAATCCGCTGCCCAAGAATACGGCAGAGGTGATGAAGCGCTACAAGAAAGTAGTGGTGGCCGAGCAGAACATGGGACAGTTTGCCGGATACCTGCGCATGAAAGTAGACGGTTTCGTTCCCTACCAGTTCAATCAGGTGAAAGGCCAGCCCTTCCTGGTGAACGAGTTAGTACAAGCATTTGAGGAGATTATCAAGAACTAAAAAAGAAAAGAACTATGTGCGAATATACAGCAAAAGACTTCAAGAAAGGGCAACCCCGCTGGTGTCCGGGTTGCGGTGACCATTTTTTCCTCGCGTCCCTGCATAAGGCTATGGCCGAAATCGGCGTTCCGCCTTACAAAACAGCAGTAATCTCAGGTATCGGCTGTTCCAGCCGTCTGCCCCACTATATGAATACCTACGGCATGAACACCATTCACGGACGTGCCGCTGCCATTGCCACCGGTTGCAAGGTTGCCAATCCGGAACTCACCGTATGGCAGGTGAGCGGCGACGGCGACGGACTCGCCATCGGCGGCAACCACTTTATCCATGCCAACCGCCGCAACATCAACCTGAACATGATTCTGTTGAACAACCGTATCTACGGCCTGACGAAAGGACAATACTCCCCGACGTCTCCCCGCGGTTTCGTCAGCAAATCATCTCCTTACGGTACGGTAGAAGACCCGTTCCATCCGGCAGAACTCTGCTTCGGTGCACGCGGCCACTTCTTTGCACGCGCCGTTGCCACGGATGCAGCCGGAACGGTGGAAATCCTGAAAGCCGCCTACAACCACAAAGGAGCCAGCGTCTGTGAGATTCTCCAGAACTGCGTCATCTTCAATAACGGCACGCACGATGCCGTTGCCAAGAAAGAAGACCGCGCCAAACACGCCATCTATCTGGAACATGGCAAGCCCATGCTCTTCGGCGAGAACAACGAATACGGACTGATGCAGGAAGGCTTCGGGCTGAAAGTGGTGAAGCTCGGCGAGAACGGCATTACGGAAAAGGATATTCTTATCCACGACGCCCATTGCGAGGACAACACCCTGCAACTGAAACTTGCCCTGATGGAAGGCCCTGACTTCCCGATTGCCCTCGGCGTAATCCGCGATGTGGAAGCTCCCACCTACGATGATGCCGTACATGCACAAATCGAAGAGGTATCCGCCAAGAAAAAGTACCACAACTTTGAGGAACTGCTGATGACCAATGATACCTGGGAAGTGAAATAACCTCCACGGAACAGGAATTCAGTTTACACACATTCCCCCTTCACCCTCCACATCCCTTTATCCATAAGGGACAGCGGGTGAAGGGGGCTTTTTATATCCCGGTTGGCAGCAAAGAAACAAGCGGCATCAGCTCTCCAAAGGCAGAGGCAAAATACCGATATGCCTCAGCATAAAGGTGACAATACACTGTATAAAACCCCGTTATGCATCTACTAAGGGACATTCATTAAATATTACAAAATTAGCCAACTAATTCATACACAAATTATTGCGAATTAGTTGGCTTTTTTGTATCTTTAGGTATTCCCCCGAAAACAAGGTTTGACGGCCAAAA
>NZ_JACOOD010000035.1:0-44510 GCF_014287405.1 Bacteroides sp. NSJ-48
GTCGCTGCAAGCACTTGGCTATGACGGTGGCGAATCTTGTCGTAATACATCAATTGAACTTTTTAGGCCACAAAGATAAGTCAAAGAACGCTTTAATCAATTATTCGATATAAACTCTAATATAAAAGCTATATTTTCTCATCATATCAATATTTATAAAAAAACCGCTTGCAGATACCTTGGAGACATCTACAAGCGGTTTCGTTGAATACCTATTGCGAACTTATCCCAAAAGACAGTTATCTGTATTCAGGATTTTGGTAGTTCTTTTTCTCGTCAGCACTCATTTCCATACCGTCAAGTTGTCCTTGTGGGATAGGACGTAGATAATGTCCGGGTTTGATAGTACGTGTATAAGTCACGATATTGCGGTCTCCTTTATCATTTCCGCAGATTTCGTAGCTATCGGCATATTCGTTCCACTTTTGTGTGCGGACAAGGTCGAACCAACGATAGCCTTCACCATAGAATTCACGTGAACGTTCATCTAAGATGAAATTGATGTCAATTGTTGCCGGAGTTTCAGCTGTTAATTGAGAACCATAATCCACGTCCATTTCTTCGTTTTCTGCATTATTGAATGTCCATTTTCCAGCACGATCGCGTAAAACATTAACTAATTCACGTGCACTCTTATCAGGCTTGGTTGTTGCTCCCTTTACTGCCGCTTCTGCTGCAATAAGGTAAAGCTCGGAGAACTTGGCAATATTGTACGGGCGTGTACTACCGGCATTTGGCTGGCCTGGACCAGTGCCGTTATCTGTACGATAGGGACCAAGCTTCCAAAGACCGGGGTATACGCGGCGGCTGATTGCACTGGGACCCATTACATAATCACCACGTCCTGTTATAACTCCTGCGCCAGTATTACTGTTTCCTGCACCATCTGGATATTGAATGTTAGGGTCATCTTCCGGAAGGAAGGTCAATAAAGGTTCTCCTTCAGCTACTGCAATTCCGTTAGCTCCTGAAACGGTTGTCCAATTGTTTCCATTTGTAGACCAATTACCGCGGTAAACGGTTGTAAATGTTCCATCGTAACGGGAATCTTTGGTCTTATCTTTAAACGTCTTTGTGAATACACCATGGGGAGGGGCCATACGAGTCCATGGACGACCATAGGCTTGTTCTGCAACACGAATTACGGGTGAAATAGTATTGCCATCTTTGTCTTTAGCTTGAATGTCCGTGTAATTCCAGTTCATCATCCAACCGGCAAAATTATCAGGGGCACCACCACTACCGTAACTCAAGCTACCACCATTGTAATATTCATCTTCTTGCGTGTGATCTGCATATAACAGAATTTCTTTGTTACGATCGTATGGACCGGCATTAACTTGGTAGAAACTTTCCATCAAGCCATATGGACCAGGATTGTCAATTGCTTCAGTTGCAATATCATACGCTTGTTGATAATACCATGCAGCATCATGTCCATCGGGATCTGTGCGGTCGCATTCCGGATATGTGGGGATATTATTGGGATTTTCCAACCACCAACCATACGTCAGATATGCTTTTGACAAGTATAAACGTGCTACAGTTTTAGTAACTCCACCTGTTACACGAGGGTTATCAGGCAGATTGGTGATAGCTGTTTTTAAATCGGGAAAAACGGCTTTAGTGTATACTTCGGGAACGGTGTTGCGTACAGAAGTGCGTGATGTTGATATGTTGAATTTTAATTCACCGGCACCCAAATCCAATGGCACACCGCCGAAAGTCTGTACTAATAAAAAATAGTCCATACCGCGGAAGAAATGTGCTTCGGCGAGAAGAGCCTCGGAAACACCTACTTTAGAACCATTTTCAAGGACACCATTAGCTGTGTTGATATTAGAGAAAGCTGTTCCCCACAGTACATCCGAACGACTGCTGCTTGCTGTCAAACTCCCCACACCTGATAAGTCGGCATCTTTGAAGTTTCCATCGGCGGATTGGGCATAAGTTGCTTCATCTGTTCCTGTCAAACATGAATTGTAATAGTATGCTTGTCCGTAAATATAACGTAAGTGTGCATACATGGAAGTTATACCGCCTTCTACACCTTTTTCAGTTTGAAAGAAAGTTGGTTCATAAATACTACGTGGTTGTTCATCCAGGATATCTGAGCAAGAAGTTGCAAAGAGCAAGGCTAATGCCGTAGTTCCCAGAACTCTTATATTAATAAATGTTGGTTTCATGCTTTCAAAGTTTAATTAGAATGTCAAGTTAATGCCAAATAAATAATTACGTGTGGAAGGGGCATTGGTTCCCACAGTCAAGAAACGCTTTTGAATGCCACTTGTTACTGCCACATTCTCATTACCGTAAGAGTTGGTTTCCGGATCCAGACCTGTCTCTTTATGGAATGGAGAACATATTACAAACGGGTTCTGTATTGATACATAGGCACGTAAACTTTGAATACCGAAGTTTTTCAGCCATTTCTGTTCGTCAAATTTGTAACCTAAAGAAATGTTGCGGACTTTCCAGTAAGAAGCGTCAAAATATCCTAATGTACTACCATATTTGGGATTATCACCACTTTGGATACCACCCGGTTTCGGGTATTTGGCATTGGTGTTTTCTTCTGTCCAATAGTCCACATCTACCTGGCCTCTACGTCCAGTCAACATGTTCAGATAACCGTTAGAGTGATGTAAGGTACTGATAAGCTTGCCTCCGCATTTAAACGCTGTGATGACATTCAAGTCAAACCCTTTATAGGCAACGCGTGTGCTGAAACCTCCTGTAAACTTTGGTTCCATACTGATAATTTGGCGGTCGTCTGGTCCGATTTGACGAACAGGGGTGCCATCTTCATTATATTCACCGGTATATTTTACTTTAATCATACCAACGTTTCCACCTGGTTCCAAAATATCAAGATAGGGGTCACCTTCTTGCCATAGACCTATTTTTTCATAGTCATAAATAGCATCAATAGGATGACCAACAAACCAGTTGTTGGCTTCATCACGCTCAGCTCCGGATGCTAATTCTGTCAGTTTATTGCGATTTGCTGATATATTTATACTTGCATCCCAAGTCCATCCGTTGTGGTTGTCAAGAATTGTTCCGTTTAATGTGAATTCTACACCTTTGTTTTCGGTTTTTCCTACGTTACCTACATAGCTGCTTACACCTGAAGTTGAAGGAAGATTAACACTTTGCAGCAAATCGGATGTTTTCTGAATGTAATATTCAAATGTTCCCGATAAACGGCCGCCAAGCAATGTGAAATCCAGACCAAAGTTCCATGTAGAAGAATATTCCCATCCTAAATCATAATTCGGCAATGCAGATACATAGTAACCTGTGGCATAGCCAGTAGGTCCGAAGTTATAAGGGCGTGTGGATAATTTTCCCCATGTGGAATATGGGGCTACGGCTTGATTGGAAGTTTGTCCGTATCCTACACGTACTTTAAGGATGTCCAACCATTCAAGGTCATCCATAAATGATTCTTGACCAATATTCCAACCTGCAGATACAGCCGGGTATGTATGCCATTGATGGCCTTTTGCCAAGCGGGAAGATGCATCGGCACGAACAGTTGCCATCAGCATATAACGGTTATCGTAAGTGTACATGGCACGTCCCATCCAAGACATCAAGCCACTTTTTTGGTAGTCCCAATTGTCTGGATTAACGGTGATAGTACCTTCTGCACGACCTAAATTATAGTATTGCAAATATTCTGCAGGAATATCACGTGCAGCAATATGCGATTTGGTATAAACAGTTTCCTCTGCAGAATACATACCTACTATGTTCAGTTGATGCTTGCCAAATGTACGGTCGTAAGTTATTAGATTCTCTATTGCCCAGTTAGTCGTTTCTGTATGTTCTAAAGATGCAGTAGATGGAGTATCGGCTGTTGAGCTATTTATACCTTCACCGGTGAAGACACCACCTTTAGTAGAACGGTAGTTCAAGCCCAAATTGACACGATATTTTAAACCTTTTACCCATGGGCATTGTACTTCAGCAAAAAGGTTGTTGTAGGTACCAAAACCTTTCTTTTCATTTAACCAACTATCTTCCAAATTTTCCACAACATCACGTGTCACAACAAAATTTTCATCCTGGCTGTTGAGCTTAACTGTTCTCTTCAGACTTCCGTCTTCATTGTACGGATTGGCAAGTGGAGTGTTGTTAAGTACGCTATATAAGTCAATATTAGAACCTTTTGTTACATTATAGTTGCTATTGGTAGTTAATCCGAAGCGGAAGTATTTACCTACACCTTGGTCAAATGAACCGCGTAATGAATAGCGGGTGTAATTTTGTGTAGGAATAACGCCCTGATCCTTGTAATAGGCTGCACCAAAACTATAACTTCCATTGTTTGTACCGCCAGCTACACTGACATCATGGCTGTTTACCATGCCTGTACGGTATAGAAGGTCTTGCCAGTCCGTGTTCATATCGTCTGATTCATCTAAGGAGTTTTCAAATTTACCGGCATATTTACGCATTTCAGCATATTTGGGTCCGTCCATCATAGGATATTTAGAGAATACGGATTTTGCACCTACATAACCGTTATATGTAAATTTGGCAGGTGTACCTTGGGCTCCTCTGTTCGTAGTGATTAAAATAACACCATTAGCACCACGTGAACCATAAATGGCAGTGGAAGAAGCATCTTTTAGAATATCCATGCTTTTAATGTCACCGGGATTAATATCAGACAGGTTTCCCATGAAAGGAATACCATCCAACACTACTAACGGGTCATTAGAAGCAGTCAGTGAACGAGTACCACGAATACGGATTTGCATGGTAGCACCAGGCTGTGAAGATGTCTGCGTCATATCTACGCCGGCTACACGATTTTGTAAGGCGTACGTAATATTCGTAGAAGGCATTTCTTGCAGTTTATCACCGCCTACTGATGCGATAGACCCCGTTACATCTGATTTTCTTGCTGTACCGTAACCGATAACGACTACTTCCTCCAATGCTTTGGAGTCTTCTTTTAATATAATGTTGAGATTAGTGTTTCCTTTGATAGCAATCTCTTGTGTGACATATCCGATATAGGAAATTACTAACGTTGCATTTTTTTGTACAGTCAACGAGAAGTTTCCGTCCAAGTCGGTTATCATACCATTGGTTGTTCCTTTTTCTGTTACGTTGGCACCAATAACCGATTCGCCTAAGTTATCTTTCACAATACCCTTTACCGTGATATTCTGAGCAATACTGCACAGAGGTATCAGGCAGAGTAACAATAATAGCCCCAGGGGCCTAAAATAATAAGTTGTGCATTTCATAAAAAACAAGGTTTTAATTAAATAAAAATGTTAAATCAAAGTATAGACTTATTAAGGTTCTTTTTATGTTATCATATACTATCTTTTTTATGTTAGACATTTGTTTTGATTCTCTGTTGGTTAGCAATGAAGTGAAGAACGTATTCCCAACTTCTGGCGTATACAAAAATATGAATTATTTAGCGAACGGTTGGTTATGAATGATACCTTTGCTTTGTTTTTTGTAACATGGGCTTTTATTAGTGTTACATTGTTTTTTGTATATGTTACATTGATGAAAAGATGTAATGCAGGGATGTTATATAGAGAAAAATAACTAAATTGTTTTCTTGCATTTTATGAATAAGCAAAGTTTTTAATCACAAAAACTATATAAGTATCGGAATAAATTGCTTTTTGTTTATCTTTGTCGCACTTTTGTATCTAATAAAAAGAGAAACTATGAAAAAATGCGTTTGGAAGATACTTATAATATGTTTGTGTTGTATGGTTCAAGGAGTTGAGGCACAGACTGGGAAAGTATATACCACAGATATGGGATTGTCCAGTAGCTTGATAAATCAGATATTTCAGGATCAGCAAGGCTTTGTTTGGGTTGCCACTGAGTATGGATTAAATAAGTTTGACGGCTTACGTTTTACCAATTATCGGCATGTTTCGGCAGACTCTTCTTCTATCAAAAATAACTATGTACGTACATTGTTTGAGGATAGCCGTTGCAATTTGCTGGTAGGCTGTATTGACGGGTTGATGAAGTACGATCGTGAGACAGATACCTTTTTGGAAATTCCAATGTTCCGTGCCGGTAAGCGGGTGTTTTCGCACATAACACAGATGCAGGAATTGCATAATGGGGAAATTTGGCTGACAACTACCGGTCAAGGCATGTTTCGTTTGGATGAGCGGCAGACACAGGCTGTTTCTGTAGATGATCTTCTGAAACAGTCGAATTACAATTTCCAATCTTGTTTTTATGAAGACTCCTATTATAATATTTGGATAGGAACTTATGGAAATGGACTGATTTGTTATATGCCTGCAACGAAAGAAGTGCGCGTCTTCAAAGAACCGGTTCTTGTTGATAACAATATTGCTACCATAATAGAGGATAAGCAGGGAAATCTTTTTGTAGGTACCAAAAAGAAAGGGCTATTACGTTATAACAGAAAAGAGAACAACTTTACTCTTGTTCCCTATATGGGGAATGAATCTTTGTCTGTTAGTTGTATGTCTTTGGTGGATAACCGGTTATTGGTTGGCACTGACGGGCAGGGGCTGAAAATATATAATTCTGTAAAGGGACAGTTGGAAGACTATACCATTAATTCGGCTCCAATGAATTTTTCGGATGGTAAGATCCATACAATCTTGGAAGATAAGGATGATAACCTATGGCTGGGATTATTTCAGAAAGGGATAGTTTTGATACCGAAACAAGAAAATCCTTTTGAGTATTATGGACACAAGTCCATTTATTATAATCCTATCGGACAAGGATGTATCATGTCTATTTTTCAAGATAGTAATGACCATTTATGGATCGGCGCAGACAATGAGGGTGTATACGAACTGGATGCAGAAGGGAAAAGGCTGAGGCATTATCAATCGGGGAATTCTGTTCGTTCTGTAGCTGGTACGATAATGTGTATTTATGAGGATACAGACAAAAATCTCTGGTTCGGTTCCTATACACGTGGGGTTGCTAAATTCAATCGGAGAACAGGGGACTATGAATATCTTTTGCCTATTGATGATGAAAGTGTATTGGCAATAACCGAAGACAAACAGAAAAATTTATATATCGGGACATTAGGTTCCGGCTTTTATCGATATAACTTGAAGACTGGAGATTTAAAGCATTATGAATCTTCTAAAGATGAAACAAATGATTTAAAAAGGAATGAACTTGCTAATGATTGGGTGAATTATATATATTGTGACAGCGAAGGACTGATATGGCTGGGACATTATAAAGGAGTAAGTTGTTTTAATCCGTCGACGGAGAGTTTTATTAATTATAAAAAGGTTAATACATTGATTTCCTGTTGTGTAGGCTATGTTATCCAAGAAGATTTTTCGGGTAAGATTTGGGCTGGTACGACCGATGGGTTATATTGTTTTGATAAAAAGACGGATAGGCTGGAAAGGTTTACAATGGCAGACGGTTTGCCTAGTAATGTGATTTGCGGATTGAGTGAGGATTCCCGGCATGACATATGGATTAGCACCTATATGGGGATCAGCCGGTACGATATAAACGATAATCGCTTTATTAATTACTATTCGGGAGATGGGCTGCAGGGCAATGAATTTACTCATGGTGCTTTCTACAAGAATAGGAACGGAAAGATATATTTCGGTGGTGTTAATGGTATTACGTCTTTTCTTCCGGAAAGCATAGGCAATACTTCAAAAGAAGCTAAGGTATGGATTACTGATTTTTATATATTCAATAAGCCTGTACATAAGAATACTCTTTCAGGGGGGAAGCCGGTAATCTCTACTTCGGTACAGGATGCTAAAAATTTCCGGTTGTCTTATAAAGATAATACATTCAGCATCGTTTTCTCTACATTGCAGTACAATAATCCCGAGCAAATTTCTTATCAATACAAAATCGATGAATTAGGTTCCCAGTGGCTTAATACCGAACCGGGAGAGAATCGTGTCACTTATAATAATTTGCCGCCCGGCAAATATACTTTCCAAGTGCGTGCTCTCAATTATGGCAATTATTCGGAAACGCGTACTGTAAAGATTTTGATCACTCCTCCCTGGTATCAGACCTGGTGGGCATATTGCATTTATACTGCTTTAGCCGGACTGTTGGTATTGGGCATTATCAACTATATTCTGTCACGTATGCGCCATCGCCGTGAAATAATGAAACGGGAACATGCCGAACAGTTGAATGAGGCAAAGCTGCAATTCTTTATCAACATATCCCACGAGATACGTACGCCGATGACGCTTATCATCAACCCGTTGGAGAAACTGTTGGCGGATAAAAAAGATAACGAGCTGCATAAAACGTATTTGATGATTTATCGCAATGCGCAACGTATTCTTCGTTTGATCAATCAGTTAATGGATATCCGTAAGTTGGATAAAGGGCAGATGTTTATGAAATTCCGCGAAACGGATATGGTAGGTTTTATTGATGATTTGATGCAGACATTTGAGTATATGGCTCGTAAGAAAAATATCCGTTTTACTTTTGAGCACGAGATGCCTCAATTAAAAGTGTGGATAGACCTTAATAACTTTGATAAGGTGCTGATGAATATTTTTTCCAATGCCTTTAAGTATACTCCGGAAGGGGGTGAGGTACAGGTCCGCTTGTCAACAGGTCGGGATATTACACGTCGGGATGCATTACGCGAATATTTTGAGATTGTGATAACGGATAGCGGTATCGGCATTGACAAGGATAAAATAGAGCGTATTTTCGAACGTTTCTATCAAATAGATAATGACGTAACAAAGTCTAATTTCGGGACCGGTATCGGTTTGCACTTGTCTCATTTATTAGTGCAGTTACATCATGGTGAGATTTTTGCCCAAAACAGGGAAGATACTTCCGGAAGTCGTTTCATTCTGCGTATACCATTGGGATCGGCACATTTGCGCACTGATGAGTTGGAAACAGTAGATGAAGAAACAGTGATGTTTCACACTATTGAAAAGCCTGTTTTAGCGAAACTGGAAGAGTTGGCTGCTGAGGAAGAGGGAGAATCTAAAACCAATATGAAGGCAAAGACACGTTTACGGGTATTGGTTGTGGAGGATGAGGATGAAATCAAGTCTTATCTGAAATCGGAATTATCGGATGAATACAAAGTGGAGACTTGCAGCAACGGTAAGGAGGCGTATGATTCGATTCTGCGTGATGCGCCCGATTTGGTTATCTCCGATGTTATGATGCCCGAAATGGACGGACTGACTTTGTGTCGTAAAATAAAGCAGAACACCAATGTAAATCATGTTCCTGTAATTTTGTTGACAGCCAAATCCAAACCGGAAGATACTTTGGAAGGGATGGAAACCGGTGCCGATGCTTATATGGTGAAACCTTTCAACACGGAATTGTTGAAAAAGACTATTGCCAACCTGATAGCCAATCGCAAACTGCTGCGTAACAAATTCAGCGGGGCTCAACAGCAAGAGGATAAAATGGAAAAAATTACAATGAAGTCCAGTGACGAGATATTGATGGGCAAGATTATGAAAGTGGTGAATGAACATCTGGACGACCCTGCACTGAACGTTGAGATGCTTGCTTCCGAGGTCGGATTGAGCCGGGTACATGTACATCGTAAGCTAAAGGAACTGACGAATCTTTCTGCCCGGGACTTTATTAAGAATATTCGTTTACAGCAAGCCGCGACTTTATTGGCGCAAGACCAAAAGCTTACTATATCGGAGATTGCTTATGCCACGGGATATACCAACCTGTCGCATTTTTCCAGTTCTTTCCGCGAGAAATATGGAATGTCTCCGAAAGAGTATATGAATCAACACACATAAATATCGGTTTGAAAGCAGAAAGGATGCTAAAAAGTTCTTGACTATTGAGTGTGCGAGGCAGGTTGTGCGTATTCCTTTTCAAAACGAATTGAAAGATGAGAAAAGCCATATTACTTTTACTGCTATCGGCGGTTACAGCATTGCAAGCGCAAATCGATGTCCGTACCCTGCAACTTTCTCAGACGCATCCCCGTTATCTGACGAATGCCGACGGGAAGCAGGTTACACGTGATTTAATAGAGAATGAACCATGGGCAAAAGAGGTGTTCGATAAACTGAAAGCAAAGGCGGATTCCTATACCCGCCTGACCGAGGCGCAGCCGGACTGGCTTTTGTCGCGTCTTGCCATGTACTGGAATTCCCATGCCACCGATGTATATATAAAAGGTGAAAGTTTCGACCATGCAGGCGGAACGAAGGCTCCCGTTCCTACGGTGCGTTATACCGGTACGCGTGGCACATTCGCCACTCACGGACGTCCCAAATTGGCGGATGTCATTCCCTACGACGATGATAAAGACGGTAATGTCACTTTCCATAACAACTCTCTGCCCGGCCGTCCTTTGGAAAAAGTGCATCCCGCCAAGACGGGGCGTAACATCGAAAGCCTGAACCGTGAGATTATGGGAATTGCCCGTGATGCGGCTTTCCTTTATTGGCTGACCGATGAAGAACGGTATGCCCGCCTGGCAGCCGGGGTTTTCGATACCTATATGCAAGGTATCTATTACCGCAATGTCCCTGTCGATTTAAACCACGGTCACCAGCAGACACTGGTCGGTATGAGTTCGTTTGAGGTAATCCATGAAGATATACTTTATGATATTGTTCCCCTTTATGACTTCCTGTACGGGTACTTGGCGGTTCATTATGCCGATAAGATGGGTATCTATGCCGGAGCTTTCAAGAAATGGGCGGATAATATCATAGCCAACGGAGTCCCCCATAACAATTGGAATCTGATGCAGGCGCGTTATGTAATGGATATCGGCATGATACTCGAAGATGATGCTCATTACGCCGACGGCAAAGGGCGCGGTTATTATATCGATTATGTACTCAACCAATCCGGCATCCGCCAATGGAGCCTGAAAAAACTTGCCGACTACGGATATGATTCTCATACGGGCATTTGGGCGGAATGTCCCGGTTACAGTGGTGTGGTAATGAATGACTATGCCAACTTTACAAGCCTCTTCGACCGTAACCTGCATTGTGACTTGACAAAGGAACTGCCGGTACTTCCCAAAGCTGTGGCAGCCACTCCGCAGTATTTGTTCCCCAACCGGATGATATGCGGTTTCGGGGATACCCATCCGAATTATCTGAATACCACGCCTGTTGTCCGGATGATTGAGAACGCTCAAGTCAATGGAAAAGAGGAGCAGGAGAGATATTTTACTGCTTTGCTGAAATGTCTTGACCCTGATGCCGGGAAAGCTGCGGCTAAAAAAAATGTACGTGTGTCTATCAATTCTTTTTTTGACGACAAGCCTTTGACGCTGAAGCCGGATATCCGGGCAGGCAAGATAGAGGATTATGTATCTCCTTTATTTTACGCACCAAACGTGTCGTGGCTGGTACAGCGCAACGGTATGCACCCGCGCCATAGTTTGATGATTTCCCTGAACGCCAGCGAGGGCAATCACATGCACGCCAATGGCATTTCGATGGAGCTTTACGGCAAGGGGTATGTGTTAGGCCCTGATGCCGGTATCGGTTTATACCTGTATAGCGGATTGGATTATGCCGAATATTACTCACAGTTTCCCAGCCACAATACGGTATGCGTAGACGGCATTTCCAGTTATCCGGTGATGAAGAGCAATCATTCCTTCGATTTGTTGTCCTGTTTTCCGGCATCTTCCGCAGCTGCGGCGGCAAAGGATAAATTCCCTTCCGTTACGTACAGCGATGTTTATTTCCGTGAACCGGAAAGCCGTGCAGACCAGACACGCATGATGAGTATCGTTACCACCGGTCCCGAAACAGGCTACTATGTAGATATTTTCCGTAGCCGCAAAGAACGCGGCGGAGACAAGATGCACGATTATTTCTATCATAATCTGGGACAGGAGATGACCTTGACTGCTGCCGACGGCACGGACCTGCACCTGCAGCCTACCGAAGAACTGGCTTTTGCCGGTGCGCATCTGGGAGCCTATTCTTATCTGTTCGACAAGAAATGCGCCCGTACCGCTAAAGATGTAAAAGCCGTCTTTACAATCAGAATGCCCGATAAGGATGATATTCGGATGAATATGTGGATGAAAGGTGAAAAAGACCGCACGGTGTTTTCCGCTCTCAGCCCTATGACCGAAGGGCTGAGCCGTACGCCGGGCATGCCTTACAATATTAAGGAACAACCTACCCTTACCTTTGTTGCCCGTCAGAAGGGTGAGGCATGGAACCGGCCTTTTGTAGCCGTTTACGAACCTTCGACGGTAAAGGAAGCCGAGCAGATTTCTTCCGTTACTTTTCCGGAGGTGGAGAGTAAGCAGCCGGGCAGCCATGTAGGGATTTGCGTAAAACAGAAAAACGGGCGTACGGATTATATTCTGTCTTCGGACGGTGCAACTCATCCTTGCTTGATGGATAACGGCATGAAAGCCTCTGCCACCTACGCTCTGTGGGGAAACCGACTGGGAGAGGACTGTACTCTCTTTTTAGGGAACGGTACGCTGTTGCAAACCCCTTCGGCTTCGGTCAAAGCCGATGTTCCGGTGAATGTGTTGCTCGAAAAAGAAGCGGACGGATGGTATTATACGGCATCCGGCACTTGTACGGTAACATTAGGCGGAAAGACGTACAAGATAAAGAAAGGTGTGACGAAGAAAACCAAATTGTAGGAGGAAGCCGGGTGATGGGACAAAAGGTATGGGTTATATTGCTTGTGTGGGCATGCTTCGGCATGACTGCCCGGGCACAGTTGAAAACTTATCCGGAAGGGTTGCATACGGGGCTGCCACACAATGATGATTATACGGTGCGTGTCCGTATGCCCGGCGGGGAGTGGCAGGATGTGTTTGAATACAAGGTGCAGGTCGATTTGGACAAGCCGCAAGACGCTTCCATGGTACAGTTTGATATGGGCAGTCCCGTGGAAGTCATGGTAAAGAAGAATAATGGTACGGTGCGTGAGGTTGCCATACGTCCCCTGAACAATGAGATAGCCTTTCGGCAAGTGCAAAACACAATCTTTTTCTCCTTAGATAAGCCCCGGTACCTCTCGGTGGAGTTCAATGGCGACCGCCTGCACAATTTACATCTTTTTGCCAATCCTATGGAGAAGGAGGTTTATTCCGGGGAAGCGAAAGGCGTTATGTTCTTCGGTCCCGGTGTGCATCGTCCGAAGGACTTGCCCAACAATCAGATACGCGTGCCAAGCAATACTACTGTTTATCTGGCGCCGGGTGCGGTGCTGAAAGCCAAATTACTGGTTGATAATGCGGAAAATGTCCGTATCATCGGTCGTGGAATATTAGACCACCCTGTCCGCGGTATTGAAATAACCGATTCCGAAAATGTATTGGTCGATGGAATTACGGTGGTGAATCCGGAACACTACACGGTGTTCGGAGGCGGCTCTTCGGAGATAGTTATCCGTAACCTGAAATCCTTTAGTTGCAGAAGCTGGAGTGACGGTATTGATATGATGTGCTGCCGCAAGGTCCTTGTCGATAATGTTTTTCTCCGTACGAGCGATGATTGTATTGCGCTCTATAACCACCGCTGGAACTGGTGGGGAGGTTCAAGCGATATTACCGTACAAAACTCCGTTCTGTGGGCGGACGTTGCGCATCCTATCAATGTAGGCGGGCATGGCGATCCGGATTCTTCAACAGGCGAGGTTATCGAGAATCTTACTTTCCGTAATGTGGATATTCTGGAACACGATGAAGACGACCCGATGTATCAGGGATGCATGACGGTAGATTGCGGTGATAGAAACCGGGTACGTAATGTCTTGTTCGAGGACATCCGTGTAGAGAACATTCAGGAAGGTCGTCTTTTTTATGTGAAAGTCCGTTTCAATCCTAAGTACGACAGGCAGCCCGGCAGTAGTATCGAGGGGGTTGTATTCCGTAATATCACTTATACGGGAGTCGGCGAGAACCGTTCGCTCATTCAAGGGTTAAGCCGGGACGGCATGGTAAGGAATGTGACGTTTGAGAATGTCATTATTAACGGAGAGAAGATGCGCGACTTGAAAGAGGCAGTGACAAATGAATTCATTAGCAATGTAAGCGTAAAATAACCTAAGCTCAACCGACAAATAATGGTACATTTGTCATCACTCGTCACTTTTGGCTTCAATTGGTTGATTATATGATAGTT
Organism: Bacteroides sp. NSJ-48; assembly: GCF_014287405.1. Classification (NCBI taxonomy): domain Bacteria; kingdom Pseudomonadati; phylum Bacteroidota; class Bacteroidia; order Bacteroidales; family Bacteroidaceae; genus Bacteroides; species Bacteroides sp. NSJ-48. The sequence continues at coordinate 14,133 of NZ_JACOOD010000035.1, forward strand.
GAGAGGTTGTAAGAAACATGATAACAGTGACGACCAAACATCGGTCGTCACCGCTTTTGGGGTATATTTCGTTGCTTTTTATTCCGTAATGCGTTGATTAACAGCTTTTACATCTGCCTTGTACGCCCTTAATTTCAATATTGTTAAAATACCTTTTTCCATCGGCAAATTGAGGTCATCCAGCGTATTGTTCTGCATAAGTCCCGTAATTCCGCTGTAATTCTTGCGTGTAAATTCGGATATTCTCCACGGGCTGTTCGGGGAAAGCCGGAAGATAAACAACGCTTTGCTTCGTTGTTTTTGTTTGTCCGGACCCTGCAAAATACCGTTATGCTTATGGTAAAACCCCGTTTTGCAGTTGCAGGCCCGGCGGTTGCCGGTTGCGGGCTGTCGGGCCCGCATATGCAGGCTCTTCGGCCCGCAACTGCAAAACGAAGTTTTACACCTTATAAAGGCATAAAATCCATGAGGGAAAGCGGGGTTTTCAACGGTTTGTTTTCTGATTATTTCCGGTTGTTTCAGGGGTAGGCACGAGGGATAAATCTCAAAACAAGAGGGGATTGCTTGCTTTCAGTCTGCTTTGATGCGTACTTGGTGAAGTCTGAGAGATAGCTGCACCTGCAATATAAGTCACCGGTTCGCTTATCTTCCTTTCCAAATACTCATGATTTTTCTGCGTATCATTACAATATTCAATGAAGATACTGCGAGGCATAGCAGGCAACCTGCTGTCCAGCATGGGAGCAATGTCCCCGTCTCCAGTTGCGGAAAGAGCGCGCCGATAATTTCCGTATAGTAACTGCGCACCCATGCCACTCCGCCGACAGACAATATTAGTACCGCCAGATTCAAGCCACAGGTCAGGATATTGTAGGGAAGCGCCACACGATTGGGACTATAGCCTATCAGAAGCAGGTTTTCCAATTTTACGGTATTCTTTTGCAACAGCAGGAAGATGCTTAACATCAGGATATAAAAGGATAAAATGCTGATGAATAATCCTACTCCCATGACGATACCGGTGATGAGGCGCAGGAAATGCGTCGTTTTTCCGGCATCTAGCCCATCGCCTTCGGATTCGTAGTGCTGCTGTTGGAAATAGTCGCTGACGGCTGTGTCGGCAGGGTTCTTCACCTCGACGATGAGGCGGGAAGGCCGGGCTTCTTTGCCGGGGGCAAAATGTTGGTTTGCCCAGTCCATGAATGCTTGGGGAACAAGTATTGTATTCAGGCGATTGGAGAACCCTACAATCTTACCTTTGAACTGCTCTGCACGTCCGTTGCCCCGTAGCATGATGTCCATCTGTATCAGGCTCATGAGGCCTTCGGAGAGTTTCGGCAGGTTACGGCTTTGTGCAAATCCGAAGTTGTACAGATTCAGGTAATTGCGGGGAATGATGATGGGAATGACTTGGGCGGACTCGTCAAAATGCCAGTTATCCAGGCTGACATCTACATATTCGTCGGGTACGGACTCGAAAAACATTTCGGTGGAAAGATGTATTCCGGCTTCCTGCATGCCTAAGCCTGCGGATACTTTAAACAAGGAAGGGGTGAAGGCGCCCACGCTTTCGGTGAAAAACTGTTCTTTCATCTCTTCGATTTCCTTGGGGGAGAAGGTGTTGCTTCTTCCGGTAAAACTGCCGAGTGCGCTGATTTTCTTTGTGGCGATGATATAATTCTTTTTCATGAAGCTGTCTCCCTGCGTGAAAACGGGGAGTACATCCCGGTAGAATTGTACGCTCAGTAATACAATCAGCATGCCGAAGAGGTTGGCGAGGAAAAAGCCGGTCAACTGACCTATACTGATATGTTGGCGGAGAAGTTTCCAAACAAGTCTGTTCATGGTGCGGATAATGGTTTATGCGTTATAGGCGGAAGGTTTCATCGTATTCGAGCTCCAAGTGCTTCCCGATGGATGTGACAATAATTCCTGCTCCCTGCTTGCCCGCCTCTTCCATGAGCAACCGGCTCATTATGGCACTGTTGTCATTGTCCAGGTGGCTGATGGGCTCGTCCAGGAAGATAAAGTCGAATGGCTGGCAAAGGCTGCGGATAAAAGCGACGCGTTGCTGCTGCCCGAAGGAAAGCTTGCCGGCTCTTTCGTCGGTTTTGTCGGGAATGCCGGTTGCTTCGAAAAGGGCGAGAATTTCTTTTTTCTTCTTATGGTTGGTCAGGCGGTTCTTTAACAAGACGTTCTCAAGGGCAGTCAGCTCGGGGAAGATACGCAGTTCCTGGAAAAGGATGCTGAGCGAGTGTTTCCTTACATCTGCCCATTCGCTGACGGAGAATGAGCGGATGTTGCGTCCGTCGAAACTGATGATGCCCTGGTAGTCGCGCCGATACCCGTAGATATAGCTGCACAGGGAGGATTTTCCGGTGCCGGAGGAAGCCTCTATCAGATAGCGCTTTCCTTTGTCGAACACGATGTCCTGATGCCACACCTGTGAAATGACGGTGTCACGGCCGGCAAAGACCTGGGGCAGGGTATGCTGTAAATGAATGTGGTCCATTACTTATGATTTACAAATTACGCATTGCGTGCTGAATATGAATCGCTGAATACCGGCTGCCGGTTACATCCCAATGAACAACTTGGCAAAGTCGGTAAGCTGCTTCAGGGCATTCTCGTTCTTTTCGTTCAGAACGACCGTAAAGTTGGTCCGGTTCTTGTCTCCCCGCAGGTTCAGCTCTTCTATTTTCATAATCAGCTGATAGAGGATACTGACTTCCGGTTCGTCCGGCGCGTATTCCATAAGCACCCGCAGGTTGCTTAAAGTAAGCAATTCGTTGCTGGTCAATGAAATGTTGAAGGCTCGTCCGTGCATCATGTTCAGCATGGCCTGTTGCAGCTCCCGCGAATTTTGAGGGTGGAAAGGCTGGTTGCTTTCTTTGGTATTTCCTTTGAAATCGGCGTTTTGCAGGGTAGCGTATATACGTCCGTTTTCAAACAGGACATAACCCAACAGTTGCGTGCCGTGCGGCCAGGTCAGTACACCGCGAACGTCCATGGGGAGAGCATCGGGAGTTGCCAGCAGGCGTATGTCTCCTTTTTGCTGCATCATCGGGGTGAAGTATTTGCCGGTGCGGATGCTTTTGTCGGCAGGTTGTTGCATGAGGGCGGTGATGGCTGGTTGCAGCTTCTTCAACTGTTCCGTACTGCCGCCGTAGACTCCCAGCAGAGTGCCGTCGTTGTAGGCAAGCAGTACTCCTGCGTCTTTTATTTCAACGCTCCGGTAACCGCCGGCCTCGACCGGAGCGGTGCACAACTGTTCCTGAGCGAATAGCCGGAGCATGGCTTCGAACTTCTTTAAATCGGCAATTTTCAGGGTGATTGCCGTGTTGTGCAGCGTAGGGGCTTCGAATACGTAGAGCGGAGCGTTCCAGTCTATCCCGCTTTCGGCAGGGTCTTTCAAAAGAGTTTCCGCTTCTTTTTTCAGGTTGGCGCTCCCGCCTTCAAGGAGCAGCCCCAGGAACTTCTGCAAGGTGGCCTGGCTGTCTGAGGTATTCAATCCGGCTTTATCGACGATGCTTTTTAGGTCGAGTGCCGCCACTTCTGTGGCATTGGCGGGGATTACATGCGTGTATTCTGTTTTTTGCCCGGTTTCGCTGCATGAGCTCAGGCATAGCACTGTTAATAAAACCGGCAGCAAATAGAAGGAAATACTCTTTCTCATATCGTATTATTGGTTTTGTAGATTCAATATGTGGCAGGCTACGAGTGCCGCCGTTTCAGTGCGCAGTCGGGAACGGCCGAGGCTGATGGGCTCGAATCCGTTTTCAATGGCCTGTTTCACCTCTTCTTCACTGAAGTCGCCTTCCGGTCCGATAAGCACCAGCGCATCTTCTCCTTTACGGACAACGTCTTTCAATAAAGGTTTTTCTCCTTCGTAACAATGCGCGATGAATTTGCGGCCTTCGAAAGGCTGGCTGATGAACCGGTTGAAGTCGGTCATCTCGTTCAGGCGGGGCAGGCGTGCTTTCAGCGACTGCTTGATGGCGGATACCAATATCTTGGCAATGCGCTCCGTTTTGATTACTTTACGTTCGGAAAAACGGCAGTTCAGAAAAGTCAGTTCGTCAAAGCCTATTTCGGTGGCTTTCTCTGCAAACCATTCCGTGCGGTCCATATTCTTGGTGGGAGCCATTGCAATGTGCAGGTGCCCGCTCCATAAAGGCGCTTGGGGGATGGTTTCGAGTATGTTGACAAGGCAACGTTTGGTTGTGGCGGTACTGATTTCCGCACGGTAGAAGTTGCCTTTGCCGTCGGTCAGTGTTACCTCGTCGCCTGTTTGCAGCCGCAGTACGCGGACTGCATGAGCGGCTTCTTCTTCGGGCAGCTCGGCTTGCGATTGTATGTCGGGGGTGTAGAATACGTGCATGATTGTTTATGGTTTCTTATGCTGGTTGATAATATCCCTTAGTTGTGCAGCCCGTTCGTAGTCTTCCTCGTCTATGGCGTTTTGAAGGGCTTCCTTTAATTGTTTCAGGGTCTTTTTCCGTGTAGCGGCATCTGCGGCGGCATCATCCGTCTGTTGGGTGGGAGTGATGCTGTGCTCTGTTTTCAGGCATTCGGCTTCTAAAATATCATCGTATATGAAAATGGGGGCATCCATGCGCAAGGCGAGGGCCACGGCATCGCTGGTACGCGCGTCGATGCGCAGGATGGTCTCTTCCGTTTTCATATAGAGGTAAGAATAGAAAACGCCGTTGTCCACTTTGTAAATAAGCACGCGCAGCAGGGTTGCTCCCAGTACCTTGAGAACTGAGGCAAACAGCGTATGCGTCAGCGGCCGGGGAGGAACGATGCCTCTCATTTCAATCATCATGGATTGTGCCTCGGCACTGCCTATGATAACCGGCAGTTGCCGCATGCCGTTTATCTCGCCCAACACCATGGCATAAGCGCCGGCCTGTGCCTGGCTGTTTGAGATATTCAATACTTGCAGCTCAATCTTTTTTTTGTTCATCGGCTGTAGTTACTTTAAATCTTCCGGATGGTGTTTGTACTTGAATACGATGGCAAACACCACTGCTACGGTCAGCGCGTAGATTGCAAATACGTACCATGCCGATTGCCATTGCGCTATCTGCGGGACATTGCTGTTGAAATCTACAAAGTGATTCACTACCGCCTGTGCACCCAGTGTGCCGATAGTGGCACCGAAACCGTTTGTCATGATAACGAACAGTCCCTGTGCGCTGGAACGGATGCCCCGGTCGGTCTCTCTGTCAACAAACAGCGAACCGGATATGTTGAAGAAATCGAATGCCACACCGTACACAATCATGGAAAGTACAAACATCCATACGCCGCTTCCGGGATTGCCCATGCCGAAGAGCCCGAAGCGCAATACCCATGCCAGCATGGCAATCAGCATCACCTGCTTGATGCCGAAGCGTTTCAGGAAGAAAGGTATCAGCAGGATGCAGAGTGTTTCGGATATTTGCGACAGCGAAATCAGGATGTTGGCATGTTGCACTCCGAAAGTGCCGGCATATTCGGGAATACTGCCGAAACTGCTGATGTAGGGATTGGCAAATCCGTTGGTAATCTGCAAGGAAACGCCCAGCAGCATGGAGAAAATGAAGAAAACAGCCATTTTCTTCTGCTTGAATAGCGTAAAGGCGCGTAAGCCCAGTGCCTCTACCAATGATTTGGCATTGTCGCCCTTGCTGGTGGGGCATTCCGGCAGGGTCAGCGCATATACGCCATACGCTACTCCGATGATGGCGCAGGCAAAGAACTGCCCGTAATTATTTTGTAGTCCGAGCAGGTCCACCACCCACATGGAGCAGATAAATCCGATTGTGCCGAAAATACGTATGGGAGGGAATGTCCTGATGGTATCCAGTCCGGCTTTGTCGAGTGCGGTGTAGGCCACGGAGTTCGACAATGCCAATGTAGGCATATAGAAAGCAACGCTTAGCGAGTAAAGTGTGAACAGGGTTCCGAAATCCACGTCCGCACCTTTCGTCATGCCGTAGTATCCGGCTGCGGCCATGAACAGGGCTGCGGTGAAGTGACTGAAGCTTAACAGCTTTTGTGCCGGTATCCAGCGGTCGGCAATGATGCCGAGAACGGCAGGCATAAACAACGATACGATTCCCTGCATGGCGTAAAACATACCGATGTGCTCGTGCAGGCCTACGTTTACCAGGTAACTGCCCATTGATGTGAGGTATGCTCCCCACACGGCAAACTGTAGGAAATTCATAATGATTAAGCGAATCTTGATGCTCATAATGCTTTCTATAAATTAACGTGTCTTTCGAAGTTGAACTAATTAATAAAACGCAAATGTAGACAAATTATCGGAAAAGGCGATGTATAAAGCATCAAAAAAAGGGAAGGCGGGAGGTATAAAAAAAAGAAGGCTATCTATCCCAGACAGCCAATCTTTATTAACCTTAAATCTAATACCATGAAAAACACGGTGCAAAGATAAAGGGATTTATGTTATAAAACATAATGTTTTGCTTGTTTTCTTTTGTATATTAACAATGTTTAGCATATAGGAGGCTTTTTCTGTCCTTCCTGTACAGAAGCCGGTCCCTGTTTATTCCACGTATAGCACAAGTCCTTTCAGGTATTCGCCTTCGGGGTGATAGATGCTTACCGGGTGGTCGGCGGGCTGCGTCAGTTGGTGCAGGATACGTACGCTGCGGCCGGACATGGCAGCGGCGGTGAATACGGCAGTACGGAAATTCTCTTTGCTGACGGCCTGCGAACAGGAGAATGTGAAAAGTATGCCTCCCGGTTTGATTTTCTCGAAAGCTTTGACGTTGAGTTTCCGATAGCCTTGCAGGGCGTTGCGCAGGGCATCGCGGTGCTTGGCAAATGCCGGCGGGTCCAGAATGATAAGGTCGTATTGGTCGCCCATGCGGTCAAGGTATTTAAAGGCATCCTCTGCATAGGCTGCATGACGGTTGTCGCCGGGAAAGTTCAATTCGATATTTTTGTTGGTCAGGTCGATGGCCTTGGCCGAGCTGTCTACGGAATGTACCAGTGTGGCATTGCCTCGCATGGCGTAAACCGAAAACCCGCCGGTATAGCAGAACATGTTCAGCACACTGCGGCCGTTGGCATAGCGTTCCAGCAGTGAACGGTTCTCGCGCTGGTCTACAAAGAAACCGGTTTTCTGGCCTTTCAGCCAGTCGATATGGAATTTCAGACCGTATTCCATGGCGATGTTATCCGTGCTTCCCCCTTTCAGGAAACCGTTTTCAGGATAGAGGTCGGCTTTGAAGGGGAGTGTCGTCTCGGATTTATAGTATATATTGTCTATTTGGTCGCCCATCACCTCGGTCAGTGCATCGGCTATCGCCATGCGGTCGAGGTGCATACCGGCGGAATGTGCCTGCATCACGGCTGTGCGGGCATAGATGTCAATCACGAGCCCCGTCAGGTTGTCGCCCTCGCCGTGTACCAGACGGTAAGTGTTGTTGGTGGGATTTCCGGCTATGCCGATGCTGCGCCGCATATCGTAAGCTATGCTGAGTTTGCGTTTCCAGAAGCCGGCATCGATAGCCTCGTCCCGGCAGAAGCTGAGTACACGGACGGCAATGCTGCCGATTTGGAAATGTCCTTTGGCTATGAACTCTTTCTTGGATGTATAGATTTCAACAACTTCCCCTTCCTCCGGCTCTCCGTCGAAATGTGCGATGGCACCTGAAAACACCCAGGGGTGAAAACGTTTTAATGATTCTTCCTTACCTGGCTTTAGATATACTTTATACATAATTATAATTAAGATGTGGTAACGTTATAATGTGGTTGTGTGGCAACTTTCTTCGATTGCCAGTTCAAAATCACCGGTACGCTTCAGCTCCTGCAGCCGGTTGTATATGTTCAGGCAGGCCCATGCGTCGGTAGCTGCGTATTGTTGTTGGGACGGTGTCAGCACATCGGCTTCCCAGTTGGACAGGCGCTGGCTCTTTGAAATCTTTTCTCCGAAAAGGATGGCATATATCTTTTGAAGGCTTCTGTCCTGAATGCCGAACGTGCGGACATATTCCTGCAGCTCGATGCAGCCGCGCTGTTCAAACGGAGCACGTTTGTGCAGCATCATGAAGTCATCGCGCAGGGAGAGACCGACTTTGGTTACGGCGGGGGTTTCGAGCAACGTGATAACCGGAAGGGTGAGTCCGGTGAGGTTGAGGCGGAAAAGGAAACAATGCTCTTCCGACGAAATCTGCAATAAAGCCACCTTATGCGACTGCCCTTTGGTGAATGACGGACGCGTTTCGCTGTCGATACCCAGTATGGAGCATTTTTTCAGATAAGCCACAGCACGCTCTGCCTCTTGAGGAGTCTGGACAACATGTATCTGTCCGGGGAAGACGGCTTTCGGCATGTCCTTTACTTCTTCTTTATTTATACTTCTTCTGATAATCATAGCTTAAAGTTTATTCATCTTCCTCCGCTTCCTCGTTTTCCTCTTCCTCATCCGGTTGGTTGTACTTCACATCGTGCAGGGCACGCAGGGTGTTCACCAGCTTTTGGCCCCAGTATAGGGCAAAGTGTTCCTGGCAGGCGGCGAGTGAATCGTTCATCGTCTCGTTGAGTCCCAGCTGGAATACGAAAATAAAGTCTCTGATGTCCTGATAGATGTCGGCCAAGTCCTCGGAAATGTTTTTGGTGATGGGCTGGTCGCTGTACTTCATATCCGATACAAATACATCCAGGTAATCGTCCTTTTCGGCAAGAATACCGGCCAGGTTCATGCGGAGTATTTCGTAAGTTTCCTCTGTTACGAATGTTTCGAGGGCTTCATCGCCTATCGTTTCGCATTTGGGAAGCATGGATGCCTTGAGATAAAGCAGGGGAAGTATCTTTAAGGATGTATCGACGAAGACGGAACGCTTCATGGTTTCCGTCTGTTCCAGAAACTTGCAGAACTCGGCAGCTACGGTTACGAATTCCACGACATTGCGGTCGAATATCACTTGACTTTCTTTTTTCATATCTTCTTGATTTGAAACGCAAAGGTACGAAAAAGGTTTGAAAGCATTACTGCATAAGCTTTTTTTTGTTACTTTTGCGTCATTGTACGGATATTAGCAGAATACATTATGGTCAAAAAAAATACAACCAAAGATACGGAACACTCTATCTCTTTTTTCGGAAAGGCAGCTGCTGTCTTAAAGAATGAAACCGTTCATTTTGTTGCCGGTCTGATACTGGTAATCTTTTCGGTTTATCTGCTGCTGGCCTTTTCGTCTTTCTTCTTTACGGGGGCGGCAGACCAGAGCATTATAGATTCGGGTAATGCGCAGGAACTGATTTCCACGCATAACGGCGTGAAGAACTATGCCGGTTCGCGTGGGGCGCAGCTTGCCAGTTATTTGATAAACGATTGCTTCGGCATCTCTTCCTTTTTCATCTTGGTGTTTCTGGCTGTAGCCGGATTAAAGCTGATGCGTGTCCGCGTGGTACGTTTGTGGAAGTGGTTCATAGGATGCTCCCTGCTGCTGATTTGGTTCTCGATATTCTTCGGGTTCGTGTTTGTGGACCAATATAAGGACTCTTTCCTCTATCTGGGCGGCATGCACGGATATAATGTCAGCAACTGGCTGGTATCTCAAGTGGGAGTGCCGGGATTGTGGATGATACTGTTGGTTACTGCCATATGCTTCCTTATTTATCTGAGTGCACGTACCGTTATCTGGTTGAGAAAACTTTTCAGTCTCAGTTTCCTGAAACATAAAGAAAAGGCGGAACGCAAATCCGGTGAAGCTCCGGAAGAGTTTACAGATTCCTGGACTGTAAAGGGGAAGAAGTCGCCGGTAATGGCGGAAACGGCTTCTGATGCGGGAAGAGAAGAAGAAACGAAGGCTCCGGAAGAAGCCGGAAAAGAAGAGAAGGATGAGGATGCTCATGAGATAATGCTCGACCTGGGAGATGCCGCAACGCATAAAGCCTCACTTGCCAAAGAAAAAGAAGAAGACGAAGTGCTTATGACGATTGAGACTCCGCCGTCCGATACCGTTTCTGCCATTCCGGCATCGGGACGGCAAGAGGAAAAAGGTCCTGTCTTTGAGGTGGAGACAGTGGAGGATGAAGAGTATCGCGGTCCGGAAATAGAGCCGTATAATCCTTGTCTTGACTTGGAAAACTATCATTATCCGACCATTGACCTGATGAAGCATTATGACAATGCCGAACCGACCATCGATATGGCAGAGCAGAATGCCAATAAGGATAAGATTATCAATACGCTGCGCAGCTTCGGTATCGAAATCAGTACCATTAAAGCTACGGTGGGCCCTACGGTGACGCTGTATGAGATTACGCCGGAACAGGGTGTCCGTATCTCCAAGATACGCGGTTTGGAAGATGATATCGCACTCAGCCTTTCCGCGCTGGGCATCCGTATCATTGCTCCGATACCGGGAAAGGGAACAATCGGTATTGAAGTGCCTAATTCCAATCCGAAGATTGTCTCGGGCCAGAGCATCATCGGCAGTAAGAAGTTTCAGGAGTCTACGTACGACCTGCCTATTGCATTGGGTAAGACCATTACCAATGAGGTCTTTATGGTGGATTTGTGTAAAATGCCCCACGTGCTCGTGGCGGGTGCTACCGGTCAGGGTAAGTCTGTCGGGTTGAATGCCATCATTACTTCCCTGCTCTATAAGAAGCATCCCGCGGAACTGAAGTTCGTGCTGGTGGACCCGAAGAAAGTGGAGTTCAGTATCTATTCGGTGATAGAACATCATTTCCTTGCCAAGCTGCCCGACGGTGAGGATGCCATTATAACGGATGTTACCAAGGTTGTACAGACTCTGAACTCTATCTGTATCGAAATGGACACCCGTTACGACCTGCTGAAAGCTGCACATGTGCGTAATATCAAAGAATACAACGAGAAGTTTATCAACCGCCGCCTGAATCCGGAAAAGGGACATAAGTTCATGCCGTATATCGTGGTGGTGATTGATGAGTTCGGCGATTTGATTATGACAGCCGGTAAGGATGTGGAACTGCCTATTGCCCGTATCGCCCAGTTGGCGCGTGCCGTAGGTATACACATGATTATCGCTACCCAGCGTCCTACGACGAATATCATTACGGGTACGATTAAGGCCAACTTCCCGGCACGTATCGCTTTCCGGGTGTCGGCTATGGTGGACTCCCGTACCATCCTCGACCGGCCGGGAGCCAACCAGTTGATCGGTCGCGGCGATATGCTGTTCCTGCAAGGTGCGGACCCGGTTCGTGTGCAGTGCGCGTTTATCGATACGCCGGAAGTGGCGGAGATAACGAAATTCATAGCCCGTCAGCAGGGGTATCCCACTGCATTCTACCTGCCTGAGTATGTGGATGAAAATGCAAACGGCGATTTGGGCGATGTGGATATGGGACGTCTTGACCCGCTGTTTGAAGATGCCGCCCGGCTGATAGTGTATCAGCAGCAAGGTTCCACTTCGCTTATCCAGCGTAAATTTGCCATCGGTTATAACCGTGCGGGGCGTATTATGGACCAGTTGGAGAAAGCCGGGATTGTAGGCCCGGCACAAGGCAGTAAAGCGCGTGAGGTGTTCTGCGTGGATATAACGGACTTGGAAACGCGTTTGAACAATTTGTAACAAATCAACGTTTGAAGTACATGAAAATCAACAGTCTTTTATTCACAGTCTGGATGCTTTTCCTGACTATCCCTACGGTTGCACAGCAGCCGGATGCCAGAGATATACTTGACCGTGCGGCAGATGCTTTCCGCAGGGAAGGTGGGGTCAAAATCACTTTCTCCGTCCGTGCGCCTGAAGGCAATACGAACGGTTCCATCCGTTTGAAAGGCGATAAATTTCTGCTGGAGACGGAAGGAGTGACGACATGGTTCGACGGACGCACACAGTGGAGTTATCTTGCTTCGAGCGATGAGGTTAATGTTTCCGAACCCACTCCCGAAGAGTTGCAGAGCATCAATCCTTATTCGTGGTTGTCGCTTTATAAGCAGGATTATAAGCTGAAAGTGGCTAAAACCGGCAATGCTTCGGATGATACGGCGTATAAAGTGGTGATGAACGCTACCAAACGCAGTCAGGATATGCAATGTATTATCCTGTATATAGAAAAAGGTTCGTTCCGCCCGTTAAAACTGAGTATGGTTCAGCGGGGCAGCAAAGATGCGGCAGTAGTGTTCATAAATTCCTATCAGACGGGCAAGAACTATGATGACAGCCTTTTTGTGTTTGACAGGAAAGCATATCCTACAGCGGAATTGGTTGATTTAAGATGATAAACGTTACTAATAAAAAAGAATAATATGGAAGCAGAAAAAGTAAAGTGTTTAATTATAGGTTCCGGTCCTGCCGGATATACCGCAGCTATCTATGCTGCACGTGCCAATCTTTCTCCGGTGCTTTATGAGGGGCTTCAACCCGGCGGACAGTTGACCACCACCACCGATATCGAGAATTTTCCCGGTTATCCGGAAGGCATCAGCGGTACGCAGATGATGGAGGATTTGCGCAAACAGGCTGAACGCTTCGGTGCGGACTTGCGTTTCGGCGTGGCTACGGCTGCCGATTTGAGTAAGTCTCCCTATAAGATAACCATTGATGAAGAAAAGGTCATTGAAGCGCAAACCGTTATTATTGCTACCGGTGCTGCTGCCAAGTATTTAGGACTGGAAGACGAGAAGAAATATGCCGGTATGGGTGTCAGCGCCTGTGCTACCTGTGACGGTTTCTTCTATCGCAAGAAAGTCGTAGCGGTAGTTGGCGGCGGCGATACGGCTTGTGAGGAAGCCTCTTATCTGGCGGGTCTGGCAAGCAAAGTGTACCTGATTGTGCGTAAACCGTTCTTGCGTGCTTCCAAGATTATGCAGAAGCGTGTAATGGAGAATGAGAAAATTGAAGTTTTGTTTGAACACAATGCGGTGGGATTATATGGAGATAACGGTGTGGAAGGCGTACACTTGGTGAAGCGTATGGGTGAAGCGGACGAACAGCGTTATGACCTGGCTATCGACGGCTTTTTCCTGGCTATCGGCCACAAGCCTAATTCCGATATTTTCAAACCGTATGTGGACACTGACGAAACCGGCTATATACTGACAGAACCCGGTACTCCCCGTACAAAGGTTCCCGGAGTGTTTGCAGCGGGAGATGTTGCCGACCCTCATTACCGTCAGGCCATCACAGCGGCAGCTACAGGATGTATGGCAGCGATTGAGGCGGAAAGATTCTTGTTAAATTAAAAATTGAGAATAAAAAAATAGGGCTGCGCGGTGTTTGTTATACAACACTTGTATTGCGCAGCCCTATTTTTTTATTCTCAATTCTCAATTTTTAATTTTAGAAGTTTATCCTATCTTACTTATCTTCTTCAGTTTTTCCTCATCGATAATTTTGATTTTTCTTCCGTCAATGGTAATCAGGCGTTCCGCAGCAAATTGTGAAAGGGTACGGATGGCATTGGATGTTGTCATATTGGAAAGGTTGGCTAAATCTTCACGGGACAGGTAGATACTTAAAGTAGAACCGTCCTCTTCCAAGCCATAGCTTTCTTTGAGGAAAATAAGCGATTCTGCCAGACGGCCGCGGATATGCTTTTGGGTAAGGTTAACCGTACGCTCGTCGGCGATACCGAGGTCAATGGACAGTCGTCTGATAAAGAACATCGCCAGTTCATTGTTTTGCGATAGTAATGTCATTATGGCAGTCATGGGTATCAGACAGACCAATGACGGTTCAAATGCACAGGCAGCGGTTACATAATCCGCTTTGGCAAAATAAGGGCGGTATCCGAAATACTCAGTGGGCTTGATCATACGGATAATCTGGCTTCTTCCGCCCACTCCGTCTTTATAGATTTTGACTTTTCCATTCAGCAGACACATCAGGCAAGTAGGTGTCTCGCCTTCACAATGGATAATCTCGTTCTTCTTATAATTCTGAAGCGTAAAATGGTTGGCAAGAAACTCTCGCTGTTCTTCATTCAGGGGTGACCATATATCGGGAATCAACTCCGGAACATTAATATCGGATAAATTTATTTTTACCATAAATGCTGCAAAACTGTGTTGTACAGCACAAATGTAAAAAGAAAAAATTAAAAATGACACATTTGTGTCAAAAAAGTGCAAGGAAGGGGGGAAGGAATTTTAAATTATGAATGATGAATTACCGTTTGGCATGACAATGCGGCAGGTTCATCATTCATAATTTGAAGTCGGTTTATCAGCAAAGCCGTTCATTTATTATTTGGTGAACAGCAGTTCCCTGTACTTCGGCAACGGCCATATCTCATCATCTATTTCCATTTCAAGATTGTCGATATGCTCGCGGATGCTTTCCAGGTAGGGGCGTACAGTTTCTTCGTATGCAAAGGCCTTGTCTTTGTAATTGTCCATGTGGTTGGCAACCTTGCGGGCTTCCGTCATTTCACGTACCTGCATTTTGATGGATGTTACGCGGTGGGAGATTTCACGTATCAGCTCCTTGCGGTCAGCGCTGAGTATTTCATACTCTTCCGGAGTGAAAGTTTCGCGCAGTCCACGCAGGTTTTCCAGCAAACGGTTCTGGTAGATAACGGCAGTCGGTACGATATGGTTGATGGCAAGATCGCCTAAAACGCGGCTTTCAATCTGTACTTTCATTGTGTACTTCTCCAGTTCCACTTCAAGACGGCAGGCCAGCTCCGTTTCGTTGAAGATGCGTTCGCCGATGAGCACGGAACGTGCCTGGCTGTCCATATAACGCATCAAGGCTTCCGGCACATGGCAGATATTGGTCAGTCCGCGTTTGGCGGCTTCCTGTTTCCATTGTTCGGAATAGCCGTCTCCTTCAAAACGGATGGGTTCCGAGGCGATGATTGTTTCTTTCAGAATGCGGAAAATGGCTTCGTCCTTGCCGACACCCTCTTCCATGAGCTTCTCAATGGATACTTTGAATTCGTTCAGTTGGTTGGCCATTGCCGCATTGATGGCAATCATTGCCGCAGCACAGTTGGCTGATGAACCGGCGGCGCGGAACTCAAAACGGTTTCCCGTGAAAGCGAAAGGAGAAGTACGGTTGCGGTCTGTCGTGTCCAACAGTATCTCAGGAATACGTCCGATGCCTAACTTTAGCGTAGTCTTTTCCTCGGCTGTCATCTTACTGTTGCTTACCTGACGGGCTATCTCATCGAGGATGGAAGATAACTGCTTGCCCAGGAATATGGATAAAATGGCAGGGGGAGCCTCATTGGCGCCTAAGCGGTAGCTGTTTCCAGCACTTGCGATGGAAGCGCGGAGCAAGTCCTGGTTTTTGTATACCATCATCAGTACATTCACAAGGAATGTGAGGAACAGCATGTTGCCTTTCGGATTTTTTCCCGGAGCAAAAAGGTTTATTCCCGTATCGGTGCAGAGCGACCAGTTGTTGTGCTTGCCCGAACCGTTCACGCCGCTGTATGGCTTTTCATGCAACAGCACGGCAAAGTTGTGTTTGCGTGCGATGCGTTTCATCAAATCCATAACCAGCTGGTTGTGGTCGTTGGCAAGATTGGCGTTCTCGAAGATGGGGGCCAGCTCAAACTGGTTGGGGGCAACCTCGTTGTGGCGCGTCTTGACGGGAATGCCCAGTTTGTGGCACTCTATTTCCAGTTCTTTCATAAAGGCAGTGACACGTGGTGGGATAGAGCCGAAATAATGGTCTTCCAACTGCTGGTCTTTGGCAGAAGAGTGCCCCATGAGTGTACGTCCTGTCAGGCATAAGTCGGGACGTGCGTTATAGAGCGCCAGGTCGACGAGGAAATATTCCTGTTCCCAGCCCAAGTTCGTATATACGCGTGCTATGTTCTTGTCGAAAAGCTGGCAGACATCCGTTGCGGCTTTGTCCACTGCTGCAAGAGCCTTGAGCAGAGGTGTCTTATAGTCCAGCGCCTCGCCTGTGTAGGAGATGAAGATTGTTGGGATACAGAGCGTGGTGTCTACGACAAAAGCCGGTGAAGAAACATCCCATGCCGTATATCCGCGTGCCTCGAATGTGTTGCGGATACCGCCGTTGGGGAAAGAAGAAGCATCCGGTTCCTGTTGGATAAGCAGCTTTCCGGAAAAGCGTTCAATGACATCCCCGTCTTCTCCGAATTCGATGAAGCCGTCATGCTTTTCGGCTGTACCGTCTGTCAGAGGTTGGAACCAGTGGGTGTAGTGGGTAACGTTCAGGGATTTTGCCCAGCTTTTCATGCCGTTTGCTATTAAATCGGCCATTTCCCTGTTGATGGGAGTGCCTTTTTCAATGGCGTCTGTTACAGCTTTGTAGGCTTCTTTGGGCAGGTATTCCTGCATCTTTTTACGGTCGAAAACATGGCTGCCGTAATAATCGGACAACTTGTTTGAAGGAGTGATGACTTCAAGAGGGCGGCGATTGGCGAGCTCTTGCAAAGCAAAAAATCTCATTTTTGACATATTAGTCTCTTCTTTTATTGGTTGTTGGGCGCAAAATTATATGTTTTTTCTGAATTACCCCCTACTTTTTAGGGGGTAATCTTGCTTTTTTATATGTTTTTTGAAGATATACCCCTAAAAAATAAGGGGTGCTCTTGAAAATAATGTTTTTTGGAGAAATATCGTCCTCTGAAAATGAAAATGGAATAAAGGTGGAAGTTATTACTTTTTTTCTATATTTGTTCCCTCATAAGAAGATATTGCGGTTGAAACATATTATATGTATATGGATAGGAATCTGTTTCTTGTGTGCAAGTTTGCAGAAGGCGGGTGCTACGGCTGTTCCCCAATCGTATGCGGGACAACGGGCTTATGCGGATTCCATTATGGACAAGGTTATCTTCTTTGCGCCTTTTTACGAGCGCGTTGTCGATGAGTACAAGGCGGAACTTTATATAAAAGGCTGGGCAAACATCCGCAAGAAAAATCACCTGCTCCGCTTTATCCCTTCCATGTTCCGTATGAAGAAAGGGGTCCGGGAGTATATGATGGAGACATACAGCGAACTGCATTATACTGCTCCCGATATTTACGACCAGAAAGTGAAAGCCAGTGTGGGCACTTCTTCCGAACTTTGGGAACTGGACGGCCGTTTGCTTGAATACTTCCACATCAATATCTACTCTTCCACCTTGCTGTATGATAAGCTGCTCTCTCCGCTGGCTTCCAATGCAAAGAAATTCTATACCTATTATATAGATTCCATAATGGGTGAAGCGCACAACCGTGAGTTCCGTATCCGTTTTATGCCGAAGAGCAAGAGTTTTCAGCTCGTGGGGGGATACATGGTGGTCAGCGACAATGTGTGGAGTGTGCGCGAGATTCGTTTTTCCGGGCGTTCCGAGATGCTGCGTTTTAATAATCTGGTAAGAATGGGACAGGTGGGGAGCGCTAATGAGTTTTTGCCTGTGCATTTCAACATCGATGCCACATTTTGTCTGCTGGGCAATGTCATCGACGGCAGCTATACGGCGGTACTCGACTATAAGGAGATTAGTCAGAAAGACCCGGCTGTTGTGCGGAACAGGACAAAAAGCAAATACGACCTGTCGGAATCTTATACTCTGCTGACGGATACCAATGCTTACCGGCGCGATACCGCCCACTTCAATAAGTTGCGCCCTATTCCGCTGACTTCGCATGAGAAAAAACTGTATGAGGATTTCTTCTTGCGCCGTGACACGCTTCTCTATAAGAAAAAGCCCAAGAACAAGCGGCTGGAGTTCTGGGGGCAGATAGGCGATGCGCTGGTAAGCAGGTATACAGTAGACCTTGCCAAAATGGGGAGTGTGCGCTGTTCGCCTCTCATAAATCCTTTGCTGCTGAGCTACAGCAAGAGCAACGGTTTCTCTTACCGTCAGGAATTTAAATACAACCGGCTGTTTAAGGGCGACCGTCTGTTGCGTATCGTTCCCAAGTTAGGTTACAACTTCAAACGGAAGGAGTTTTACTGGTCGGTCAATTCCGATTTCGACTATTGGCCCCGCAAGCGTGCCGCCCTGCATGTCAGCGTGGGTAACGGTAACCGTATCTACAGCAGCGACGTGCTGGACGATTTGAAAGCTATTCCCGACAGTATCTTTGATTTCGACCAGATTCACCTGGACTATTTTAAGGACTTGTATTTGCACATACGCCACAGCTGGGAGATTGTCAACGGGCTGACTCTGGATGTGGGGCTTTCCTTACACAGACGTACCGAAGTGGAGCGTTCTAAATTCGTTCTTGTCTATCCCGATGCCCCGAATGTGATGTCTGCGGGTGCGTCATCCGTCTATCCGGGATTCGACCCTTCGGTTCTGAAAAAGTTCCGTCACAGTTATAACAGCTTTGCACCCCGTGTACGCCTGACGTGGACTCCCGGTCAGTATTATTATATGAGCGGCGACCGTAAAATCAACCTTCATTCCAAATATCCCACCGTGTCCGTAGACTGGGAGCGCGGTATCAGCGGCGTCATGCACAGCACCGGAAAGTACGAACGTATTGAAGTGGACTTCCAGCACAACATCCCGTTGGGATTGATGCGTGACATTTACTACCGCTTCGGCTGGGGTGCTTTTACGAATCAGAAAGAGCTTTATTTTGTGGATTTCGCCAATCTGGCCCGTTCCAATCTTCCCGTAGGCTGGAATGATGAAATCGGCGGAGTGTTCCAGTTGCTCGACGGGCGTTGGTATAACTCGTCCCGCAAGTACATCCGCGGGCATTTTACGTACGAGGCTCCTTTCCTGCTGCTCCGCCACTTGAAGAAATATACTCAATACGTATTGAATGAACGGTTGTATCTGAATGCTCTGGTGGTTCCCCACCTGAATCCTTATCTTGAGCTTGGGTATGGCATCGGTACGCACATCTTCGATTTCGGCGTTTTTACAAGCTTTGCAAACTGGAAGTACCAGGAAGTAGGGGTTAAGTTTACGTTTGAGTTGTTCAATAGGTAGGTCCGAAAGGCATATTATAAGAATTTATACTTTATCTTTGTGCCAAAATTTTAAGACTATGGGAATTGTAATAGGCATAGACGTAGGTGGAAGCACTACTAAAATCGTAGGACTCAATAAAGGCAAGATACAGTCTCCGATGTTCATAACGGCGACCGACCCGGTAACTTCCCTGTTCGGAGCGTTCGGCAAGTATATCTATGATAACGGAATCCATTTGTCCGATGTGGAGCAGGTGATGCTGACCGGTGTGGGCAGTGCGTTTGTGGACAGCCCGCTTTACGGACTTCCCACCCGCAAGACGGATGAGTTCATAGCCAACGGACTCGGGGCGCGCCATGCCACGGACATCGACCGGCTGATAGTTGTCAGCATGGGAACAGGCACCTCCTTTGTAAGAATCAACGGAGATGAAATACAGCATATCGGCGGTATGGGTATCGGTGGCGGAACCTTACAGGGACTTTCGCGGCTGTTGCTCAAAACACACGACATTCATCAGGTTGCCGGTTTGGCGGCAAAAGGCGATGTGACCCGCGTCAATCTGCAAATCGGCGATATCTGTAACAACGCATTGCCCGACCTGCCCGTATCCGCTACCGCTTCATTGTTCGGAAAGGCCGACAGTAACGCCTCACCGGAAGACATCGCCTGCGGCATCATTTATACCGTGCTCCAGACTATCGGCGGTGCGGCTGTGCTTTCCGCCCTGAACAGTCCGGTAAAGGACTTTGTACTGATAGGTAATCTTACTCAACTGCCGCAATGCCGGGAAGTATTTCCGAAGATGGAAAGCATTTATCATGTGCGTTTCCATATTCCGCCCTATGCGGAATACCGCACGGCCATAGGGGCGGCTTTGGCATATGTCAGGGAGAATTCTACCATATAATAAGGTGTAAATCTTTAGAAATCGGGCATAAAGACCGGATATTTTCAGAAAGAACTTTTTGTCATTCAAGAAAATACTCCTATCTTTGCGCCCGATTTAATATGAGTCAACATAAAGTCTCACTTAATTAACGAGTTAAACAATTTATTTATTAATGGAAAATTTAAAAAATGTTGCTCCCATTGAGGACTTCAACTGGGATGCTTACGAAAACGGTGAAACCGTAACAAACGTAAGTCACGAAGACTTGGAAAAGGCGTATGACAACACGCTGAACAAAGTTAACGACCGCGAGGTAGTTGACGGAACCGTAATCGCAATGAACAAGCGTGAAGTAGTTGTGAACATCGGTTACAAATCAGACGGTATCATTCCTTTGAATGAATTCCGCTACAATCCCGACCTGAAAGTAGGTGATACGGTAGAAGTGTACATCGAAAACCAGGAAGACAAGAAAGGACAGCTGGTTCTGTCTCACCGCAAAGCTCGTGCTACCCGTTCTTGGGATCGCGTTAACGCTGCTTTGGAAAATGAAGAAATTATCAAGGGTTACATCAAGTGCCGCACTAAGGGTGGTATGATTGTCGACGTATTCGGTATCGAAGCATTCTTGCCGGGTTCTCAAATCGACGTTAAGCCTATCCGCGACTATGATGTATTCGTTGGCAAGACTATGGAATTCAAGGTTGTTAAAATCAATCAGGAATTCAAGAATGTCGTTGTATCTCACAAGGCTCTTATCGAGGCTGAACTGGAACAACAGAAGAAAGAAATCATCGGTAAACTCGAAAAAGGACAAGTTCTCGAAGGTACCGTTAAGAATATCACATCCTACGGTGTATTCATCGACTTGGGTGGCGTAGACGGTTTGATTCACATCACAGACCTTTCTTGGGGCCGCGTCAGCGATCCGAAAGAAGTGGTTGAACTCGACCAGAAGCTCAACGTCGTTATCCTCGACTTCGATGATGAGAAGAAGCGTATCGCTCTCGGCTTGAAGCAGCTGACTCCGCATCCTTGGGATGCTCTCGATCCTAACTTGAAGGTAGGTGACCACGTGAAGGGTAAAGTTGTCGTTATGGCTGACTACGGTGCATTCATCGAAATCGCTCCGGGTGTTGAAGGTCTGATTCACGTATCCGAAATGTCTTGGTCACAACACTTGCGTTCTGCACAGGACTTCATGAAGGTAGGTGACGAAGTAGAGGCTGTAGTTCTGACTTTGGACCGCGAAGAACGTAAGATGTCTCTCGGTATCAAGCAGCTGAAAGCTGATCCTTGGGAAACTATCGAAGAGAAATATCCTATCGGTTCCAAGCACACTGCAAAAGTTCGCAACTTCACTAACTTCGGTGTATTCGTAGAAATCGAAGAAGGTGTTGACGGCTTGATTCACATCTCTGACCTGTCTTGGACTAAGAAGGTTAAACATCCTTCAGAATTCACTCAAATCGGTGCGGACATCGACGTACAGGTATTGGAAATCGACAAGGAAAACCGTCGTTTGAGCCTCGGTCACAAGCAACTCGAAGAGAATCCTTGGGATGTATTTGAAACTGTATTCACAGTAGGTTCTGTACACGAAGGTACTATCATCGAAAT
Organism: Bacteroides sp. NSJ-48; assembly: GCF_014287405.1. Taxonomy (NCBI): domain Bacteria; kingdom Pseudomonadati; phylum Bacteroidota; class Bacteroidia; order Bacteroidales; family Bacteroidaceae; genus Bacteroides; species Bacteroides sp. NSJ-48. The sequence continues at coordinate 35,509 of NZ_JACOOD010000035.1, forward strand.
GCTGGACAAGGGTGCAGTTGTTGCTCTGCCTTATGGCGTAGAAGGTTTCGCTACTCCGAAACACCTCGTTAAGGAAGACGGCTCACAAGCTCAGTTGGACGAGAAGCTCGAATTCAAAGTTATCGAGTTCAACAAGGACGCTAAGCGTATCATCCTGTCTCACAGCCGCATCTTCGAAGATGTAGCCAAGGCTGAAGAAAGAGCAGAAAAGAAAGCTGCCAAGAAGTCTTCCGGTAAGAGAGAAGAAGCTCCTGCTTCTATCCAAAACCAGGCTGCTTCTACAACTTTGGGCGACATCGACGCTCTGGCTGCTTTGAAAGAGCAAATGGAAGCCGGAAAGAAGTAATTACTTCTCCATATAAATAAGGTAAGGGTGCTTGTGGCAAACACAAGTGCCCTTTCTTTTTGGGCAGGCTCTTAATTTCTTGCCAATAATCTGTGCAATCTGTGATGTTACCCTTATCTTTGCACCATCATGGAGAAATTCGAACTACATATTCTCGGCTCCGGTTCGGCATTGCCCACCACCCGCCATTTTCCTACTTCGCAGGTAGTGAACTTACGTGACAAACTTTTTATGATAGACTGTGGAGAAGGTGCACAGTTGCAATTCCGCAAGTCACGCCTCAAATTCTCGCGTTTGAACCGTATCTTCATCTCCCACCTGCACGGCGACCACTGTTTCGGGCTGCTGGGACTGATATCCACGCTTAATCTCTTGGGGCGTACAGCCGACCTGCATATACACTCTCCCAAAGGATTGGAAGAACTTCTTACGCCGATGCTCGCATTCTTCAATCATCAGATGACCTATAAAATCTTCTTCCACGCGTTCGAGACGAAAGAAGCCGCCTTGATTTATGAAGACCGTTCGCTTACGGTGACAAGCATTCCTTTGCGGCATCGCATGCCTTGCTGCGGTTTTCTGTTTGCCGAGAAGCCGCGCCCCAATCATATCCTGCGCGACATGGTAGACTTCTATCAAGTGCCGGTGTACGAGTTGAACCGTATTAAGAACGGTGCGGATTACATTACGCCGGAAGGAGAGGTGATACCCAATGCCCGTCTCACCCGTCCCTCGGCTGCCCCGCGGCGTTATGCCTATTGTTCGGATACGATTTATCTTCCTTCCATAACGGAACAGATAAAAGGAGTGGATTTGCTTTTCCATGAGGCTACTTTTGCCGAAGATGCCGCCCCGCGTGCCAAAGAGACGTTCCATACCACCGCTTCGCAAGCCGCACAAATAGCCCGTGATGCGGAAGTGAAGAAGCTGCTGATAGGTCATTTCTCCGCCCGTTATGACGATGAGCAGGTATTGCTGGATGAGGCGCGCGCTGTCTTTCCGGATACGCAGTTGGCCAAAGAAACGCTTTGCATATCGGTGTGAATCGGAATTTTGCTATCTTTGCTGACGTATAAATATTATAAGTATGCAAGATATAATAAACGGACGTTGCGGCTGGTGCGGAACGGATGAACTGTATGTGAAGTACCACGATGAGGAGTGGGGAAGATTGGTGACCGATGACAGGACGCTGTTTGAGTTTCTTGTATTGGAGAGTTCCCAAGCCGGACTGAGCTGGATCACAATCCTCAAAAAGCGCGAGGGATACCGTAAAGCCTTTTGCAACTTCGATGCCGGGCAAGTGGCGCAAATGACCGATGAGGACGTTGAGCGTCTGATGCAGTTTGAAGGTATTGTGCGGAACCGTCTGAAAATCAAATCGGCCATTACGAACGCAAGGCTGTTCCTTGCCGTGCAGAAGGAGTTCGGCAGCTTTTATAACTACACCCTTTCATTCTTCCCCGACGGGAAGCCTATCGTGAATACCGTTCACTCATTGAGCGATATTCCTGTATCATCGCCCCAATCCGATGCCATGAGCAAGGACATGAAAAAACGGGGATTCAAGTTCTTCGGGAGCACGATTTGCTACGCGCATTTGCAGGCAGCAGGCTTTGTCAACGACCATCTGGCAGAATGTATCTGCCGCCAAGTCAAAGAAGAGCATTAAACAAACGAATCGGCAATATGCTTTTGTGCCTGCCGGGCTTTTTGCCTCTTGCGGATGGCTTTTCGTTTTTAATTTTCTATCTTTGCGTAGAGAAAAGATATAAATGTGAATAGACTATATGAACCCTTCTTATAACGAACGCGAAGTGCTGGCGCTTCTTCAGGAAGAGAGTACGCAGAAGCGGGGATTTGAGATGATTGTGGCGCAATACAGCGAGCAGTTATACTGGCAAATCCGGCGCATGGTGCTTTCGCATGAGGATGCCAACGACTTGCTTCAGAATACCTTCGTCAAGGCATGGCTCAATATCGATTATTTCCGGGCAGAGGCCAAACTCTCCACCTGGCTCTACCGCATCGCCCTGAACGAATGCCTTACTTTCCTGAACAAACAGCGGGCGGCGAGCACCGTGTCGTTGGACGCTCCCGAAGCCGACACCCTTCAGAAGCTGGAGAGCGATCCTTACTTTTCGGGCGACAAAGCTCAGATGGCCTTGCAGAAAGCGTTGCTCACCTTGCCCGAAAAGCAACGCATGGTGTTCAACCTGAAGTACTACCAGGAAATGAAATACGAGCAGATGTCCGATATTTTCGGTACTTCGGTGGGGGCTTTGAAAGCGTCCTACCACCATGCCATAAAAAAAATAGAGAAGATATTGGGAGAAGAAGATTAAACCTTTAACGTGAAAAAAAGTCTAACCAAACAGAAAGGAGAAGAGCTTATGAAAGAAGAAGACAACATACTCAAGAAAGTAGGGACGGAGAATGCTTTCCGTGTTCCCGAAGGATATTTTGAGAATTTCACTTCGGAGCTGATGAACCGTCTGCCCGAAAAGGAGAAACTTGCCTTCGAACAGAAAGAGCCTACGATGTGGGAGAGGGTGAAACCCTGGACCTATATGGCAGCTATGTTTGTAGGTGCGGCATTGATTATCCGCGTGGCTTCCTCTGACCGTACGCCGGCTGCAACCGACCGCATGGCTGCCGACGAAACGGAAACCGAAATGGAATATATCAACATGGCGGTGGATAACTCCATGCTTGACGACTACTCATTGTATGTATATCTGGCCGATTCCGATGCCGAATAAGCCGTAGAGAACTTTAACCGATTGAAAAAAGAAATGAAAAAGCTGATTGTTTTATTAGTAATGATGTGCAGTCTGGCACCCGTATTGTGGGCAGCGGACGGATGCAACCAACGTTTGTCGCCTGCTGAGTTCCGTGCCAGACAAAAAGCATATATCACAGAAAAAGCCGGATTGACCAAGGAAGAGGCAGCCAGGTTCTTTCCTCTTTATTTTGAATTGCAGGACAAGAAAAAAGAGCAGAATGACAAGGCGTGGAGTCTGATTCGTCAGGGAAAGGACGAAAAGACCACCGAAGCCCAATATGATGTGATTATGGAAGGCGTGTACGATGCCCGTATCGCTGCCGACCGTTTGGACAAGACTTATTTTGCGAAGTTCAAGAAGATATTGTCTGCCAAGAAACTTTATCTGGTGCAGAAAGCCGAGATGCGTTTCCACCGGGAATTATTGAAAGGGATGCGGCATAATGACAACAAAGATAAAACGCCGAAACCCCAGCCGGGCAAGAAATGAAAAAGGATATATGCCCGGATTGAAAATTGTGCGGGTGCGTCAAAACTAAAATGACTGTTCTGAAAAGTTACAGGTTGTAACTTTAATATTTAAAAGGAGAGTGTTCAAATACACTTGATGATTTCTTTCAGGCGCGGAATTACACGGATTTCACGGAAAAAGATAAAATAAATCCGTGTAATTCCGTGCCTGAAAAGAAACAGATAGTAAGTGAATTTCAGTTTCCTTTCTTTTCCAATGCTTTGGCTTCTTCCCATAATTTATCCATTTCTTCCAGCGTCATGTCGTGCAGGTTTCTGCCTTCCTTGATGCTATGTGCTTCCACATAGTTGAAGCGGCGGATAAACTTCTGGTTGGTATGCTCCAGTGCATTGTCCGGATTTATTTTATACAGGCGTGCGGCATTGATAAGGCTGAACATTACGTCACCGAATTCCTCTTCTGCTTTCTGCTTGTCCATGCGGGCCACTTCGGCTTGGAATTCTCCGATTTCTTCTTTTACTTTATCCCACACCTGTTCCCGTTCTTCCCAGTCGAAACCCACGTTGCGGGCTTTGTCCTGAATGCGGTATGCCTTGATGAGTGAGGGCAGGGCGGCGGGCACACCGCTCAACACCGTTTTGTTGCCCCCTTTTTCCTTGAGTTTCAATTGTTCCCAGTTTTCGGATACCTGTCCGGCAGTCTCCGCTTTCACATCACCGAATACGTGGGGATGGCGGAAGATAAGCTTTTCACATAAGCGGTCGCATACATCCTTTATGTCGAAATCGCCGGTTTCCGAACCTATCTTGGCATAGAAAGCCACGTGGAGCAGCACGTCTCCCAACTCTTTGCAGATGTCCTGCTTGTCGTCGCGCATCAGGGCATCGCATAGTTCATAAGTCTCTTCAATGGTATTGGGACGCAGGCTTTCGTTGGTCTGCTTCTTGTCCCAGGGACATTTCACACGCAGTTCGTCGAGTATGTCGAGGAAGCGGCCGAAGGCTTCCATCTGTTCCTTTCTTGTATGTTGCATGAGTTATTTTTTTAATTAAACATTATTGACGCAAAGATACTGTTTTTCTTCCATTCCTCATACGAAATCAGCAGACCTACCACTTCCGAGTAGTTTTTCCGTCCGCTTTCTATCTTGTTTCCTTTCAGGTATAAGTCGTATATCCGGTCCTGAATGCGGCCGATTACAGGATTGTACTTCTTCATCCAGTACTCGCTGTTCTTCTTTGCCAGTCCGATAATCTCCGGACGTATGCGCCGGAAGAGCTGCGCGTATCCCTCTTCAGCCATGAGCCGGCGGGCGTTGTTCAGGACATGCGGCAGTACGGAAAGGTAACCGCTGAAGCGGATGGCCTGCACTTGCGAGTGTGTACATACCTGATAGGCATAGAAATTGGCTTCCGCCTCGCTGGTGATACCCAATAAGTGGGCAAACTCGTGGGCGTAAGTAGCCGGATATTGCGAGGGGAGCAAGTCACCGTTCAGGGTGAACTCGCAGAAGAAAGGTCCCATGCTGCCGGTGACGCCTACCATGGAAATCAGTGGGGTGAATAGCATCGTCTTTGCGCGGGGCGTTTGATGGAAGGGGCGGTGAACGCCTAAGGAGTCACCGATTTGATTATAGACCCGTACGCTTTCACGGCAGACCAGCTCTTTTTCGACCGACGTAATATCGGTGTAAGAGCTGTTCAGATTCTCGATGTAGCCGTCCGTAAAACTCCGAAAGTTATCAGGAGTATAGGCTGTGTAAGGAATGTGCGTCCGCTCGTAAAAGTTTTTTTGCGAGTAATTCAGTCCCCATGCCAGATAGAACCATACGTACACCCATAGAAGATACTTTACATCTTTCAGCAGGATACGGTTCCATTTCTGTTTGCGGATGCAGCGTGCGTAAACAGGGTAGAGAAGTACGCCGGCGATACTTAGCGCAATGAACAGGTCGCCGATGGCGAAAGGTACAAGCCGGGAGAAGGACGAAAGTGCCCGGGCGATGGACGGGTATACGTACATGGCGTAGGCATCTCCCAAACCGGGCACTGTCTGCACGCACAATACGAGCAACAAAAAAAATATCAAAAGTAATGAATTGCCTCTGAATCTCACTCCTGCTGTTGTTATGCTACGCTTCATTCTATTCTTCTTTTTGGGGCCCGTGCCGGTTTCCTGCTTTCGGTGCTGTCGTTTCTCCCTTTGGGAACGGGAGTTTCAAGCGGTGGATACTCCGGTTTCCTTACGTGGAAACTGCTGTTCCCTTGCGTGGAAACTGCTGTTTCCTTACGTAGACACTGTCGTTTCCCTGCGTGTATACTCCTGTTTCCTTGCGTGGAAACTTCCGGTTTCGGTAGCCGAAGCCGAAGCGGCACCGGGTGCTTGTTACGGCAACTCCGTATAAAATCATCATTTGTAAAGCAAAGGTATGTAATTCTTTTCATTGCTTTTGCCGGATAAAGCTATTAATTTATTAATTTTGCGCCCATTATAACAAAATATAGATTTTAGAAACATGGAATTAGCAAGTAAGTACAATCCCGCTGACGTAGAGGGAAAGTGGTACCAGTATTGGTTAGACCACAAATTATTCAGTTCTAAACCCGATGGTCGTGAGCCCTACACCATCGTCATTCCGCCCCCTAACGTCACCGGTGTGCTCCACATGGGACACATGCTTAATAATACCATCCAAGATATCCTTGTACGCCGTGCCCGTATGGAAGGCAAGAACGCCTGCTGGGTTCCGGGTACGGACCATGCTTCCATTGCCACCGAAGCCAAGGTTGTGAACAAGCTTGCCGCACAGGGCATCAAGAAAACAGACCTTACCCGCGACGAATTCCTGAAGCATGCCTGGGAATGGACGGACGAGCACGGTGGCATCATCCTGAAACAGCTCCGTAAGCTGGGCGCTTCCTGCGATTGGGACCGCACTGCCTTCACCATGGATGAGAAACGCAGTGAAAGCGTGATTAAAGTGTTTGTAGACCTTTACAACAAGGGGCTGATTTATCGCGGTGTGCGTATGGTGAACTGGGACCCGAAAGCCCTCACCGCCCTCAGCGACGAAGAGGTTATCTATAAGGAAGAGCACAGCAAGCTGTATTATCTGAAATATTACGTTGCCGACGATGATATGTCCGGTGAGACGGGAGTTGAAGGCGAAGTGGTTCATCGCGACGCTTCCGGCAAGCGTTATGCCGTGGTAGCCACTACGCGTCCCGAAACAATCATGGGTGATACGGCGATGTGTATCAACCCTGCCGACCCGAAGAACCAATGGCTGAAAGGTAAGAAAGTGATTGTGCCGTTGGTGAACCGCGTTATTCCTGTTATCCAGGATGATTATGTAGACGTGGAGTTCGGTACGGGCTGTCTGAAGGTAACTCCTGCACACGACGTCAACGACTATATGCTGGGCGAGAAATACAACCTGCCCGCCATCGACATCTTCAACGACAACGGTACGCTGAGCGAAGCAGCCGGACTGTACGTAGGTATGGACCGCTTCGATGTACGCGAGCAGATTGAGAAAGACCTGCAGGGTGCCGGGTTGCTGGAAAAGGTGGAAGCCTATACCAATAAGGTCGGTTTCTCCGAACGTACCAACGTGGCAATCGAGCCGAAGCTCTCCATGCAATGGTTCCTCAAGATGCAGCACTTTGCCGATATGGCTTTGCCCCCGGTGATGAATGATGACTTGAAATTCTACCCTGCCAAATATAAGAACACTTATAAGAACTGGCTGGAGAACATCAAGGACTGGTGTATCAGCCGCCAGTTGTGGTGGGGACACCGCATTCCCGCTTACTTCCTGCCGGAAGGCGGATATGTGGTGGCAGCCACTCCCGAAGAGGCCTTGAAGCTGGCACAGGAAAAGACCGGAAATCCTGCCCTTAAAATAGAGGATTTGCGTCAGGACGAGGATTGCCTCGACACCTGGTTCTCTTCCTGGTTGTGGCCTATCTCCCTGTTCGACGGTATCCTGAATCCGGGCAACGAAGAAATCAACTATTATTATCCTACCAGCGACCTGGTAACGGGTCCGGATATTATCTTCTTCTGGGTGGCGCGCATGATTATGGCAGGGTATGAATACGAAGGCAAGATGCCGTTCAAGAACGTTTACTTCACGGGTATTGTCCGCGACAAGCTGGGACGCAAGATGTCCAAATCGCTCGGCAATTCACCCGACCCGCTTGACCTGATAGACCGCTACGGCGCCGATGGTGTGCGTATGGGTATGATGCTTTCGGCTCCTGCCGGCAACGACATCCTTTTTGACGATGCGCTTTGCGAACAGGGACGTAACTTCAACAATAAGATATGGAATGCTTTCCGTCTGGTTAAGGGCTGGGAAGTGAGTGAGGAAGTGCCTGTGCCGGAAGCTGCCGAACTGGCTATGCGCTGGTTCGAGTCCAAACAGAATGCCGTGGCTGCCGAATTGGCAGACCTGTTCGGCAAGTATCGTTTGAGCGAAGCATTGATGGCGGTGTACAAGCTCTTCTGGGATGAGTTCTCTTCCTGGTATCTGGAGATGATTAAGCCTGCTTACGGACAGCCCATCAACAAGAAGGTGTACGATACGACTATCGGTTTCTTCGATAATCTGTTGCATCTGCTGCACCCGTTCATGCCGTTCATCACCGAAGAGTTGTGGCAGCACATCGTCGACCGTAAGGATGGAGAAAGCCTTATGGTAAGCCCTATCTCCATGTCGACGGAAGTGGACGAGGCTTTTGTACAGCAGTTCGAGGTGGTGAAAGAGGTTATCAGTAATGTACGTTCTATCCGTTTGCAGAAGAACATCGCCCAAAAAGAACCGTTGGAATTACAGGTTGTCGGTGAAAACCCGGTGGCTGCTTTCGATGCTGTCATTATCAAGATGTGCAACCTTTCTGCCGTAACCGCAGTTGAGGCTAAGGCCGACGGCGCTGCCGCTTTCATGGTAGGCACAACGGAATTTGCCGTTCCTTTGGGCAACATGATTGATGTGGAAGCCGAAATAGCCCGTATGGAAGCTGAATTGAAGCATAAGGAAGGCTTCCTGCAAGGCGTTCTGAAGAAACTGAGTAACGAGAAGTTCGTGAATAATGCTCCTGCTGCCGTTATCGAAATGGAACGCAAGAAACAGGCGGACGCGGAGAGTATCATCAGCTCACTGAGAGAAAGTATTGCCGCTTTGAAGAAAGCGTAAGACAGTATCTCCGATATAAAAGAAAGAGGTTGTGTCAAAATGCTGACACAGCCTTTTTTTATGCGCAAAGCCCAGACTTTCTCAAGCCCGGGCTTTGTTATTACCCAAAGTTTTCGTATCTTTAGGCATAAAGTTTTTCGTTATGGCAAAGTTACATTTTCGTCCTTACATTCCCAACCAAACCGTTCTTTTTCCACAA
>NZ_JACOOD010000036.1:0-44154 GCF_014287405.1 Bacteroides sp. NSJ-48
CCGTCAAACCTTGTTTTCGGGGGAATACCTAAAGATACAAAAAAGCCAACTAATTCGCAATAATTTGTGTATGAATTAGTTGGCTAATTTTGTAATATTTAATGAATGTCCCTACTTATTCTAGTCTTCGTGCACCATCGCTGATTACGACATCGTAAATTTTTGGACTTCTGTTGAACTTCTTCTTAAATTCCTCTTTGGCTTTTTCTATGAATGTGTTATATAATTCCTCTTTTATGAGGTTGATTGTACAACCACCGAATCCGCCACCCATTACGCGAGAGCCAGTTACACCGCAGTCAAAAGCAAGGTCGTTCAGGAAATCGAGTTCTTCACAGCTTACTTCATACAGTTTGCTCATGCCCTGGTGTGTTTCGTACATCTTTTGGCCTACCGTTTCGTAATCGCCTTTCTCCAAAGCATCGCAAACATCGAGTACGCGTTGGATTTCTTCAATCACATATTCTGCACGCATAAAGTCTTCTGCACTGATTTCGGCTTTGGCTTCTTCAAGCATTTCCATGTTGCAGTCGCGCAGGAATTCTACATGCGGATGTTTCTTCTGGATAGCGGCAACAGCAGCCTCGCAACTTTGGCGACGTTTATTGTATGCCGATGAAGCAAGTTCGTGTTTTACCACAGAATCTACCAGTACCAGACGGTAACCTTTCGGTTCGAACGGGAAGTACTGGTATTCCAATGAACGGCAATCCAAACGGATGAGACTACCTTTCTTGCCAAATACGGAAGCGAATTGGTCCATGATACCGCAGTTGACGCCACAATAGTTGTGTTCCGTAGCCTGGCCAACCTTGGCCAATTCGAATTTGTCGATTTTATTGTCACCAAACAGATCGTTCAACGCATAAGCATAAGTACTTTCCAAGGCTGCGGAAGAGGACATTCCTGCACCCAGAGGAACATCGCCAGCAAAAGCCGTATTGAATCCTTTTACTTCTACACCGCGTTTAATCATTTCGCGGCATACGCCGAAAATATATCTTGCCCAGCTGGCGCGGGGAGCGTCTTCTTCATTAAGACCGAATTCTACATAATCTTTCAAATCAATGGAATAAGCTTTGACTGTGTTTGTTCCATTCGGTTTTACTTCTGCAATCATGCCTTTGTCGATTGCTCCGGGGAATACAAAACCACCGTTGTAGTCAGTATGTTCGCCGATAAGGTTGATTCGTCCCGGGGAAGCATAAACAGCTCCTGTTGTTCCGTCAAAATGCTTGATGAAACGGCTTCTTACGTATTCTATATCCATGATATTATTTTTTTAAGGTGAATAAATCTATTACCTATATTGTTAGTTCTGTCTGTCAATCGACTTTAATGTCTTTATTTACGTTTTTGCAACCAATCAGTCCATAGAACAATAGATATGCAAGAGCTGCAATGATCACCCAGTAGCTTGCCATGAAACCTGCCATGTCTGCAACAACTCCTTGAATAACGGGAAGAATACCACCGCCACATACTAAAACCATGAACAAACCAGAAGCGGCTGCCAAATATTTACCCAAACCTTCTACTGCCAGATTGAAGATACCACCCCACATAATAGAGGTACACAGACCAACTAATACGAGATACATAGCATTGATGGGTACCTCTGCAAGTCCGAAAGATAAGCCGCCAGTGGCACTCTGCTGAAGCACCGGTAGATTTACGAAAGAATTGGTAGAGGAGAAAATAGCGAGGAATACCAGCAACAGACCCAAAGCTGAAGTGAATGTAAGCATTGCCTTGCTGGATACTTTAGCACCTAATGATGCACCTGCCAGACGACCTATCAGCATGAGGAACCAGTAAGTACCTACTACAAATCCGGAAATGGTGGATGCAATACCGGCACCGCCTTTTTCCACAGGGTCAGTCAGGAATAGGTTTAGTGTACCCGGTACGCCAACCTCAATACCTACATATACAAAGATTGCAATAGCTCCCAAGATGAAATGGCGGAATTTTAAAGCGCCGGACATCAGTTTGCCGATCGGTTCCGTTGCTGTAGCAGCATTAGGCTCCGGTATAGGAACGAACAACAGTACGAGGAATGCAAGTGCAAATACGGCCATCGCTGTGTACATTACAGGGAATATCTGAGAGATGGTAGCCTTTTCAATAGAGCCTGCAATGAGGATACCTACGAACATCGGAGTGATAGTTGCCATTACGGAGTTGAAAGAACCGCCGATCTGGATTAACTGGTTACCTTTGTTCCCTTCACCGCCCAACTTGTTCAGCATCGGGTTTACGACCGTATTCAGCAAGCACATAGAGAACCCTGCGATGAATGCACCGAACAGATATACGGCAAATGCTATTTCAGGGTTGGAATGTCCGGATAAGAACTGGATACCCACCCCTATAAAGCCGATAGCTACTGCGATAAGCGCTGTTTTTTTATATCCTACTTTCTGCAATAGAATACCACTTGGTATTCCCATTACTGCATAAGCAATGAAGTTGCCGAAATTGCCTAACATTCCTAAGGCATTGGATACGGAAAACTGATTTTTGAGTACAATTCCCATAGGAGCAGCCAGGTTGGTAACAAATGAGATCATACCAAAAAGGAAAATCATCGTTATGATTGCGATGAGTTTACCATTCTGTTTTTGTTGTGTCATGGTTAATAATTGTTTATTAAGTTTATAATCAGGTTAGTTATTTCTTTTATTCTTGTACACCGAACTTATAGATGGTTATCTGCTGATATTCATCTCCGGGGAGCAATACTGCCGATGGGAAATGTGCCTTATTGGGAGTGTCGGGGAAGCATTGTGCTTCAAAGCATACAGCGCTTCTTGCGGGGAATGTTGCCCCGTGAGCACCGGTGAATCCTCCCAGCCAGTTTCCCGTATAAAGTTGCAGGCCGTTTTCTGTAGTATATACTTCCATTGTGCGCCCGCTTACGGGTTCTGTACAAGTGGCGGCAAGGCTCAGTTCACCGCTTTCCGCTTTATTCAACACATAGCAATGGTCATATCCGGCTCCGTTTACCAGTTGCTGGAATTTATCGTCAATACGCTCGCCTATGGTATGGGGAGTACGGAAATCCATGGGTGTATTTTCTACTTTCAGGATTTCTCCCGTAGGAATAGATACCTCATCAATAGGTACATAGAAATCTGCGTTGATGGTAAGGATATTATTCAGAACGGTAGGTGAGGGGGTGGAAATACCAGCGAGATTAAAGAAACCGTGATTGGTTAAATTTACAACTGTAGCTTTATCGGTTGTGGCCCGGTATTCTATAACCAAGGCATTTGTTTCATCTTCCAGACGATATGTCATTTCTACTTCTAAAGTACCGGGGAAGCCCTCTTCACCGTCGGCAGACGTATAATTGAAAATAACGGTCGATTCATTGGGCTGAACCGCATCCCATACGCGGGCATGGAAACCGGTTGGTCCGCCGTGCAGTGAATTGGGACCGTTGTTGACAGTCAATTGGTGTTCCTCGCCATATAAAGTGAATTTCCCATTGGCAATTCGGTTTCCATAACGGCCTATCGTGGTGCTCAAGAAAGGTTCGGGACTGTTTATTACGTGTTCTATGCTGTCATGTCCTAAAATGACATTGGCAAATTTTCCGTTTTTGTCGGGCACCATGATTGAAAGAAGCGCACAACCATAGTTGGTTACCGCCACTTCCATGCCTTGGGCATTTTTGAGGATATATAAATCTGTTTTCTTGTTGTTTATATTCTTTTGAAAGTCTTTTCTGTCCAAACCGGACAAGTTGCTTTCTGTCGGAGTAGTGTCTGTCATATTCATGGTATTATTTAAATTTTCTTGCAAATAAAGAGAAATTCTTTTGTTCCCCCAAGTAATTGAGAGGAAATATGGGGAACATTTTATGAAAGTTTAGCGTTTGACAATTAGAATACAAATTGATATTTTTTGTATGTTTGTCGCGTTAATCTAAAAAGTATTGTAACAGTATTGAATTGTACTAATTAAAAACAACAAATGTATCCTCTAAAATTTGAGCCCATCCTGAAACAGACACTTTGGGGTGGCGACAAGATTATCCCATTCAAACACTTGAATGAAACTCTGCCGAATGTAGGTGAGAGTTGGGAAGTTTCAGCAGTAGAAGGTAGTGAATCTGTAGTTGCCAATGGTGCGGACAAAGGGTATACTTTACCCGAAATGGTTCGTAAATATAAAGAAGAGTTGGTGGGCGAAGCGAACTATGCACGGTTTGGAAATAAATTCCCGCTACTGATAAAGTTTATTGATGCAAAGCTGGATTTGTCCATTCAGGTGCATCCGGGTGACGAACTTGCAAAGAAACGCCATAACAGTTTCGGTAAAAATGAGATGTGGTATGTCATTGCTGCCGATAAAGGTGCAAAATTGATTTCCGGCTTTGCCGAGGAGATAACTCCGAAGGAATATAAAGACCGGGTGCACAACGGAACATTTGCCGAAGTGCTTCAAACTTGCGCCATAGAGCCGGGAGATGTGTTTTATGTCCCTGCCGGCCGTGTACATGGCATTGGCGCCGGAGCATTCGTTGCGGAAATTCAACAGACTTCCGACATAACTTATCGTATTTTCGACTACAATCGTAAGGATAAGGACGGTAAATCCCGCGAATTGCATACCAGTCAGGCAATGGATGCCATTAACTTTTCCGATGTGCAAGACGATTTCCGTACCGAATATGAACGTATACAGAATGAACCCGTTGAGATGGTAGCGAGTCCTTACTTCACTACTTCTGTATATGACATGACGGAAGAGATTACTTGTGATTATTCGGAACTGGATTCATTTGTTATTTTTATCTGTGTGGAAGGTTCTTGCCGTCTGACGGATGACAATCAGAATGAGATTACCTTGCGTGCCGGCGAAACGGTTCTTTTGCCTGCTGCTGTTCAGGAAGTAACAATCGTACCGGAAGGCCAGCGGGTGAAACTGCTTGAAACTTACGTGTAAGAGTTGATATTATTACTGTAATGAAGTTAACATCATATAGCCAATGGTGTTAACTTCTTTTTTTTGATATGTTCTTTTAATTTCCAGATATTAAATTTCTGTCTTTTTCTTCTCTTTGGCAAATGCCGTAATAGGATGTTTCCTTTTGGCTACGATTTCACTACAGCATGTGGTGTATATTCTTTAACTATGTGCAACCATTTAATTTTTTATAGCCGGATAACCGCGAAATAGCATTGATTTCTTTGGAATTTATAATTCTCATTTGCAGTAAGGTGGATATAGGTTTGCCATAATTGTGCGTTTGTTTATTGTTGGCATGTCCCGGGCGGGTAGCGGAAACATCTTTTCGAAACTTCTTTCTTCCGTTATGACTTTTTTCATCATTTTCTTAATTTTATGCTTTATAATGATTAATGATGAAAAAACAATTAATTCTGAAAATCATTTTTATCGGTGATATACACCAATAAATCAAGCTATGTATTTCCTTTGGTAGAGGTGTATGAAGAGGTAATGTGATAGTCGTTAATATACTATACCAAAAAAGGGAAAATGTTTTTTAAATGTTCGTTTATTGTGCGCAAAGATACAACCTATTTTTTTAACGGGCAAAATGTTTAATAAGAATATTTCCAAGCAGAAACTATTTTTTTAGGCAAATTACTTTAAATCAATTTATTATCCACGCTTCAAAAGACCTCATTATTACTTTATTATTTATATAAATACGTCTATTGAACTTCTCATGAAAAAGAGTGTCTTTTAAACGAACGTCTAAAAGATACTTTCTCTTTTTAGATTATTAGTTCTCAGCTTTTTATAAGCTAAAAACTAACATAACTGTTTTTCTACTTCTTTTTCCGTGATGGTAGGAAGTTCTAAAACAATATGAATGCTAACTAAACTATTGGAAATAACTGCATTACATGACTTGATTGGTAAGTATTACGCTACTCCGGTGTCCCTAAAGAACACCCTTTTCACAAGGCTTCATGTTATTCCAAATCTTGCATTATCACAGATTAATGTCCCGTTTATCAGTAAATAAATCATCCGAGTTACAATGTAACCCCGATATGCAATTACCGGCTGAAAATGAAGGAGGTAATTGTTGGTTTGCGATTCGTGTTTCTTATAGCCGTGAATTAGCGTTAAAAGCAATTCTGGATGCTGAGAATATTGAGAATTTCATCCCGATGCGTTATGAGTATATCATGAAATCGGGGAAGCGCGTCCGTAAACTGCTTCCGGCTATTCACAATCTTGTTTTTGTTTACTCTACCCGTAAACGTATAGATACTTTGAAAGACAGACTTGAATCGTCCATGCCTATACGTTTTATTATGAATCGTGAGCATTGTCGTCCGGTTGTAATTCCCGAATCGCAAATGCGTAGCTTTATTTTGGTGGCAGGCAATTGTGACGAAGCGGTTCTTTATGTAGAGCCGGCCGAATTGCATTTGGTTAAGGGACAGAAAGTACGTATTACCGGTGGTGTTTTTGAGGGAGTAATCGGTGAGTTTGTCCGAATCCGCCACGACCGTCGTGTGGTGGTTAATATAGAGGGTGTCATGGCTGTAGCTACTACCTTTATTCCGCCTTCTTTGGTAGAACCCATAAAAGAGTAACCTTTTTTTAAAGCATTATAATTCACAAATCATAATTCACAAATTAATGGATTCATTATTTTCCTTAGCCCATCGTCTTCTCACTTACGGGCTTGACGGGAGTCCTATCTATGTAGACGAATTTACGCGTTTGAATCGTGAAGTTTACGAGCAGGCATTGGAACTTTATGGTACTCGCGGCAAGACCGTAGAGTCTGAAGCAGAGCTTTGTCTTGGTCTTTTAGCTGCTTTTGCTGCCACCATTTACGATAATGGTCATAAACAGAAATATATTCAACAGGTATTAGACCGTAGTTGGGAAGTCCTTCCTAAGTTGTCGGAATCTTTACTCAAAGTTCAACTTCTTGTCTATTGCTATAGCGAAGTGTATGATGAAGAACTGGCAAGGCAGGCTCACGACATTATTGACACTTGGAATAAGGCAGAATTGACTTTGGAACAAGTGGATATAATAGAAGAATTAAAGAGCTTTGAAGAAAACCAATATCCTTATGAAGTGATAGAATAACTTCATTAATCAACCTAAACTATTCAACTATCTAAACTAAGACTTTTTATTTTATGGAACCGATTGAAAAAGATGATCATTTCATTCCTGATGGAATGAATGCTTTCGAGCGCAACGTGAAGCGTATCGGTGATTGTTTGCTTGCCCTTGGTGCGCTTATTGTTTTTTCTCCTTTATTTTTGATTTGTTATATTGCCGTAAAACGTGAAGACGGTGGCCCTGCCATTTTTAAACAGGAGCGTATTGGTAGGTTTGGCCGCCCTTTCTATATCTATAAGTTCCGTAGCATGAAGCTGGACGCAGAGAAATATGGTCCTGCTCTCTATGCCGGTGCAAAAGACCCCCGTATGACGAAAGTCGGCAGGTTTCTTCGTGACCACCATTTGGACGAGCTGCCCCAGCTTTGGAATGTATTCTGCGGTGATATGGCCTTTATAGGCCCCCGCCCCGAGCGTAAGTTCTTTATCGACCAAATCATGGAGGTAGACCCCCGTTATCGTTATTTATTCCAGATTCGCCCGGGAGTCACTTCGTATGCTACGCTCTACAATGGCTATACTGATACTTTGGAGAAGATGCTCCGTCGTTTACGTTATGATTTGTTTTATTTGGAGCATCGCTCTTGGGGTTTTGATACCAAGATACTTTTTATGACGTTTATGAATATTGCGTTCGGAAAAAAGTTCTGATAAGTGAAATTGGATGTTTTATGGATGGAATCTCTCGTAGTACTACGGTCAAGAAGAATATCATTGTCTCGTTTCTTTTAAAAGGTATTAGTATATTAATATCGTTACAGGTTGTCCCTTTGACGATTAATTATATAAATCCTACCCAATATGGTATTTGGCTGACGCTAAGTTCTATTATCGCTTGGCTAGCTTATTTCGATTTTGGGTTTGCCAATGGTTTTCGCAATCGGTTTTCCGAGGCGCGAAGCCGTGGAGAAACTTTATTGGCAAGAGAATATGTCAGTACTACTTATGCTGTACTTCTTATTCTTTTTTTCGGTATATTTCTAATTACGGTAGTCACTAGCTTCTTTCTTGATTGGAGTAGTATTTTGAATGTGGACACCGTTTATAACTCTGAATTACGTACCGTCTTCGTAATATTGTCCCTTTTTTTTTGTCTGAATATTGTGGGTAGTGTATTTACTACTATGTTGGCTGCCGACCAAAAACCAGCTTTGGCTTCTTTGATACAGACAGGTGGACAGGTATTGGCTTTCATTGTTATTTATGTTTTCACTAAAACAGTTCCGGGTAGTCTCACAGTTTTAGCTTTCGCCTTTATGGGTATACCTTGTATATTGTTGATTATAGTATCTGTTTTCATGTTCAGATGTGGGGAGTATAAAATTGTATCTCCTACCATTTGTTTGGTACGCTTACCATTAATAAAAAATATTTTGGGACTTGGAGGACAATTTTTCATTATTATGCTTTCCCTATTGTTTATCTTTCAGTTTACCAATATTATTATTTCCCGTATTGAAGGTCCACAAGCAGTGACGCAATATAATATAGCATATCGGTATTTTAATGTTCTCAATATGCTTGTAGTCATTATATTAACTCCTTTCTGGTCTGCATTTACAGATGCATATATAAAGAAAGATTTCAGTTGGATGAAAAAAATGGTTAAGAAGTTGGAGCATATGTGGCTGTTGTGTATCCCTATTCTGGTTGTAATGATTTTGTGTTCAGATTTTTTTTATAAATATTGGATTGGAGATTCTGTATCTATTCCATTATCTTTATCAATATCAATGGCTTTATATGTTCTGTTTCAAACGATGGGAAATGTCTATATGTATCTTATCAATGGAACAAGCAGGGTGCGTTTACAGTTGATTGTATATCTGTTGATTGCTATTATTGCAGTACCGCTTATGACATTATTCTGCCGTTTATATGGTGTGGAAGGGATTCTGATTGTTCCTGCAATAACACTCGCTCTACAAGCTTTGGTAGGCAAAATACAGATAACGAAAATTTTAAAAAATACAGCTAAAGGTATTTGGCTAAAATAAATATTCAATGAAACAAATAGCACTTATTACCGGCATCACCGGTCAAGACGGCTCTTTCCTTGCCGAGTTTCTTCTTGAAAAAGGATATGAAGTACATGGTACTATCCGTCGTTCGTCAGTAGATTATCGCGATCGTATCGCTCACTTGGAGGGTACGCCCCATTTTCACTTACATTATGCCGACTTGGGTGATTCTATGAGCATTATGCAGATTGTACAGAAAATCCGTCCGACAGAAATTTATAATTTGGCAGCACAAAGCCATGTACAAGTAAGTTTTGATGCACCGGAATTTACGGCAGATGTGGATGCTACGGGGGTGCTGCGTGTACTGGAGGCAGTACGGCAATGTGGACTTACAGGAAGTTGTAAGATATATCAGGCTTCTACCTCCGAACTTTACGGAAAAGTAGAGGAAGTACCGCAAAGTGAAACAACCCCCTTTCATCCTTATAGCCCTTATGCCGTGGCAAAACTCTATGCTCATTGGATTGTGAAAGAGTATCGAGAAGCTTATGGTATGTTCTGTTGTTCGGGTATCCTCTTTAATCATGAGAGCGAGCGTCGAGGGGAAACATTTGTTACTCGGAAGATAACTTTGGCTGCCGCCCGTATTGCGCAAGGTAAACAAGAGAAACTTTATTTGGGAAATCTATCATCTTTACGCGACTGGGGATATGCTCGTGACTATGTAGAGTGTATGTGGCTTATCTTACAAAATAAGCAGCCGGAGGATTTTGTGATAGCCACTGGTGAACAACATTCTGTTCGCGATTTTTGTTATTTAGCTTTCAAGTATGCAGGTATCGAACTGGATTTTCAAGGCGTGGGAATGGATGAAAAAGGGGTTGATAAGGCTACTGGACGTGTTCTAATTGAAGTTTCTGAGGATTTCTACCGCCCTACAGATGTCGTAAATCTATGGGGAAATCCTGCCAAAGCCCATAAAGAGTTGGGATGGAATCCACAGAAGACTTCTTTTGAAGAATTGGTACGTATCATGGTGACACACGATATGGAAAAAGTTGCTTTAGAATGTGTTGCTGGTCATATCAAGACTAATCTTGTCGAGTATTTGGAGAAAGGTATTGTGAAATAACTTTTATAGGTCGTGTATATATCTGAAATAATATAGGGGGTGCCCCTCTTGTATTCTCTTATTGCATCAAAACAAAGGGACGATTTCATCGGATTCAAGTTATGATATCTTACAATCAACATTTTGGAAAAATTGTTTCAACGTCTTTAATAGTGTTACTTGTGACACTTTTTGCAGTAACGTGTGTGTCTGAGGTAGTAAGCCCGCCTGCGTAGCAGATGTCTATGGAGTGCCGATTTACACTTTGATTTTCTTTGTCAGTCGTCTAAGTAAATTTCTCCGTAACTCGTCACATAGAAGCGATAGTCTATGTTATTCTAGCCACGGTGGTTAATGATGATAAAATCTGTGATGCCAATGGAGTAATTATACTTTAGGTGAACTTATACAGAAGTTTCCAAGGAAATTTGTGGATAAGGCTCTCTTATTACCTTATTTTATTAATAAAAAAGTTAAATCCCAACATTCGTTATTTTTAGCATTTCTGTAATATTTCAAAAAATGAGATAGTTATAGTGATATGTAAAAAAAATAGATGGTTACTTTTAAACAATATAAAAATGGAAGAGGTTAAAATATCAGTTATCACCGTCTGCTATAATGCAGTAGACACGCTTGAGAAGACCATACAATCAGTGCTTGAACAAACTTATCATAACATAGAGTATATCATTATTGATGGAGGGAGCACTGATGGTACGGTGGAAATCATCCATCGCTATGTTGACTACCTTGCTTACTGGGTGAGCGAACCAGATAGAGGGATTTATGATGCGATGAATAAGGGGATTGAAAGGGCTACGGGGGAGTGGGTGAACTTTATGAATGCGGGAGACTACTTCTATAATTATGATGTAATTTCTAATGTTTTTAAAGTACTACAGAAAGCAGATGTAATGACCGGCATTTCCTTTATGGATTATCCTAAAAAGAAACGTTTATGGTTTCCACCTCAAGAATTGTCTTTCCTGAACTTATACAACGGGACTTTAAGCCATCAAGCTTCTTTTATACGGAGTTCTCTTTTAAAGAAGATTGGTTATGATGAAAAATATAAGATTGTTTCTGATTGGAAATTCTATTTACAAGTATTGATATTATCAGATGCGAGTTATATTCCGCTGAATTTGATAGTGAGCAGGCATGATAATGCGGGTGTCAGTAGTAATATAGAAGAGAGAGAGAAAGAAAGAGAGAATATCCTGAATAACTTGTTTCCAGCACGGATTTTAAACGATTATAAATCTTTTAGCAAACAGGGTTTAATAAAAAAGACGATAATTTATCTGTTCAATCACTGCAACTGGCTAAAAAGGTGTGCGATGGTTGTATTGTTTGCTCAAGATAAGCGAAAGCTTTCAAGATTAGCCAAATAGAGTATGAATATTCTTTTTTATGTAACATGTACTCCTTCTCCGGAAAATGGAGGGGTAGAAAGAGTGACCTATACGCTTTCTAAAGAATTGAAAAAGAGAGGGTATGGTTGTTCTTGTGCATATTTGTATGAGGTTAGTAACAGGAGTGGAGTTGAACTTTATGACAGTGTTTTTCAATTCGACTATACTCAGGAACGTGCAGAGGAAAAAATGATAGACTATTTATTAGACAATCATATTGATATTATAGTCAATCAATTTGCTACCATAGATACTTTATCTGATTTCTTTTATGGAATAAGACAGAAAATGAATATTCGTCTGATAACGTGCTATCATTTCGATCCTATGGCGGGATATTGCAAGGACACTTTTTTCGTAAGAACACCTTTCTTTTCGAAGCAACATTTAGTATTTTTATTTAAGAGATATCTTTATTTCATATACAAATATCTTTTTTGTTACATACGTAAAAAACGTTTTCTTCGTGCTATTAAAGGTAATGACAAATTAGTTTTTCTATCACAAAGCCACATTGATTCAATAGTCAAGTATTATCATGTAAAAGAGGTGGATACAATAGACTATATTCCCAATCCTCTTTCGTTTAACCTGAACCTTGATATTGATTTAAAAGAGAAAAAAAAGAGCGTTTTGATTGTTTCAAGACTAAAGGAGGAGCAGAAAAAAGTAGGGACATCATTGGAAATCTGGAAGAAGTTAGAAGAATATGGATATGAAGGATGGAGCTTGGATATAGTGGGCTACGGTGATGACTTGGATTTCTATTTGGACATGGTACGTAGAGAAGATATCAAAAATGTGCATTTTTACGGCCATCAAAATCCTGTTGATTTTTATAGGAATTCTTCTATTTTGATAATGACTTCCCCTTCCGAAGGTCTTAGTATGACCTTGATAGAGGCAAAGCAAATGGGATGTGTACCTATGGCTATGTCATCCATAGCATTTACTTCCGTACAAGATATAATTAATGATGGAAAGGATGGTTATATTATTGCATCCAATGATATAAATCAATATGTGAAGAAGCTACGGCAACTGATAGGTGATAACTCGCTTAGGTTGGCGATGGCTCAAAGAGGAATAGAGGATAGTCAACGCTTTTTGCCCGAAGCTATTATTAAAAAGTGGACAAAAGTTTTTGAGAAATGAAGTCGTTTTCTTTTGATATATTTGATACTTGCCTGGTAAGGTCTTGTGGGCAACCGGCTATCGTATTTGACTTGTTGGCATATCGTGTTTTGGGAAATAATGATACCGTTAGTCATTACATAGAGTTTGCCAGAATAAGGAGAGAAGCAGAGACAAAGGCAAGGATGAGTTCAGCGAGAGAAGAAGTCACATTGGACGAGATTTATTCTTTTTGTGACTTCAACGGATTGACTTTAACGGAAAATGAGGCTATTGCCGTTGAAGAAATGAAATTGGAAAAGGAACTGCTTTATCCTGTGAAGAAAATGCTGGATAAGATTACCGGCTTACACAATCAGGGTATCTCCGTAGCCTTTATTTCTGATATGTATCTTCCGGAGAGCTTTATCTTGGAACTGTTATGTTTGCATGGTTTCTGGAAGGAGGGAGATACTTTGTACTTATCATCCTCATGGGGAAAGACCAAACATAGTGGGACTTTGTATAATTGTGTAGTCCATCCTGCAAAAAGAACAAGGCAATGGCATCATTATGGAGATAATATTTATAGTGATTTTGGAGTTGCGTTGAGAAAGGGGATAATTCCTCATAGGGTGAGATATTCGTTTATAAAGTCAGAAGTTTCCTTGATAAAAACAGAGTTTAGCCCTTTCTTCTGTGTGAACCAGATTATGGCCGGCATGTCAAGGGCTATACGTTTAGGAGAAGGGTACAATAATGCTCAAACTGAGTTTGCAATTGAGTATATAGCTCCTCTTTATACGTCATTTGTCTGGAAAATATTGGAAGATGCACAGAAGAGGAATATCACCCAACTGTTCTTTCTTGCAAGAGACGGCTATCTATTATATAAAATAGCAGAAAAATATATAGACCATTTCCCAGATATAAAAATTGAATATATCTATGTCTCAAGAAAAGTTTTGTACTTCCCCGGATTAGGAAAGCTTGATTGTGATTCGTTCCTTGCCTTCTTACAGTTGCGGGGGGAGGAATCCTTAAGGGAGATTTTTGAAAAGGCCGGTATTGAGATAGAACAAATTCCTGATATAGATATTCTTAAGGAAATTAACCCTGAGCGTTCGTTATCACTGGTAGAATCTGAGCGCATATTGCGAAAGGCTTTTGAATGTATAGACTTTGTAAAGTATATGCAGAATATAAAAGAAGAACAACGCAGGAGGTTGATTGCATATTGGCAACAAGTCGGGTTAGCTACGTGTACATCTACATCGGGCATTGTAGATTTGAGAGGAACAAGAAAATCGCATGTAATCATAAACCGTATATTGAGTGATTCACATCACAACTCTGTTTTTGGCTATTATCTGGAAGTCATGAAGAACAGAGTTGACTGGAAGCCTGCGGATGATTATTTTGCCTTATTATTTGAAGAACGTTATTCTATCAATATCCATTTAGGCTCTATTGCTGAAATTAGTGGAATATTAGAGCAGTATTTTTCTATCACTACACAAGGGAGGACGGAGGCTTATCAATGGGATGCAAATAAAAAAGTCATACCGATTTTTGGAATGAAAGAGAATGAACGATTGGCTAAAGGAATTTCATATTTGCATGAACATCTTGTAGGTTTATATACCGATATGTATATAAAGAACAGACTTTATTTATATAATGACAAGGTAATAGATGTTGCAATAAAGAAGCTGGCTGCTTTCGCCCATTCTCCCCGATATTCCTATTTGAAATTTCTTAGGACGATATATTTTAGTAATGGAAATTACACCTATCGACCGATTGTTACTCGTTTGACATTCAAAGATATGTTCTACCTTATCTTTAATCGGAAGAAACTTATACAAAGATTTGAATGGATTAGAGGGACACTGATATTGTCTTTCCCTTTCCTGCGTAGACCTATTATCGCTATGCTTGATATGAACTTGGTCAAGAAACTGATAAATCGTCTGAAGGCATAACGACTCTGTACATGCTCATTATTCTACTTTTTCTCGTCAGCGTTTTTTATTCAATAAAGCATAAGTCCATTGGATATTTATCGGCTTTTCATTTTGTCTGCTTCCTTGCGATAGCCCTGTTTATATGTAACGGCATTGATGTGCAGTATAAAGCAAATATATCGCTTCCTTCGGATACGGATTTATACTATTCGGCTTTTAAGGCTACCGATGATATTAGGAATTATACTTTCTATCAATATCCTCTTGCTCTGCGCATTATATCTTTTCCTGTTTATAATTCTTTATTTGCGGTATGGGGGCAATGTGTGATTATTTTTTTTCTGCTAGATATCATTGTGAAGAAAAAAGAGAATCTTATTTTCTTCGTACTGTTTCACGCTTTAATATATACTACTACCAACTTATTCAAGGATAACTTAATACTAATATTCAGTTTGGTGGGCTATATACTACTGGATAAGAGCAGGAGGGCATGGATACAGTGTATCATTATATTTGTAGCAATAAGCACCATCGCTTGGGTGCGTCCATTTATCGGTATGGCACTTCCCATAACATTTATTCCATTCTGGTTTAAACTTAAATCTGCCACCTTGAAACAAGTCTTATTGTATGGAAGTATCGTTGCGGCTGCCTTGGTATTATATGAGAAAAGGGAGTTTATACAAGGGGTAATGGATGCTTTTGCCGATGATTCATCCGTGCAAGAGGGACGGGCAAGTGCACCGGTAGCTATTGTTAAGGTCTTAGCGGGTCCTACCCCTATGCATTATTTCTTTGCCGATAGATTCTTTGCCCAGCCATTCTTGAAAGAGCAAGGAGTGTTTTATGCTATTTTACATTGCTGCTATTATGCGGCTTTTGCTTACTGGATGTCTTATTTACTTTTGAACTTTAAGGAATGTATCCGGTCTCTTAAAAAGTCTGTGGCAAAGTGTTTTCTGTTATTGTTGGCTTGCAGCCAATTATTATGCTATGTAATAATATATGGCTCTGCCGACATCCGGCAACGAGCGATTATCATCACCTCTCTATTCTTAAGCACACTCATAGGGAAAGAACTATTCATCAGAAAGATGAATAGGAAGCAATTCCGGATATGGCTGTTTACAATATCGCTGCTGTTTATCTTAACTATTATAAGCTCATGAAACAAGCTATTCATCTTCTTGAAACTTTAAAACATGGAGGGGCCGAGAACGTGGCCTACAATTATGCGAAAGTCCTCAGCAATTTGGGGGTCAGCTCTACTTTTGTTGCTATGGATTCCTCGGCGGAATATAAGCGGATGTTACAGGAACAAGGTATTTGTATTGAGAAACAAATAACAGGAAGTCTATTGGACTCTACTGACTATGTATTTATCCATAGTAGTAAAAATTTGTTTCGCTTATTACCGTACATTAGGAAGTTGAAACGCCGGAAAACAAGGGTAGTCTATATACAACATTTGTTTTATTCTGAAGTAAAGTTCCGTATTCTTTCAATCCTGATAAACTGGTTATGTACGGATTTTATACGAATTACACCGATAACAGAAAAAATAG
The DNA here is from genome assembly GCF_014287405.1 of Bacteroides sp. NSJ-48. NCBI lineage: Bacteria > Pseudomonadati > Bacteroidota > Bacteroidia > Bacteroidales > Bacteroidaceae > Bacteroides > Bacteroides sp. NSJ-48. The sequence continues at coordinate 16,275 of NZ_JACOOD010000036.1, forward strand.
TTGGTAAATACATTAAGATACCGGTTTCTTTTATTGTCAATTTCTACATGGCTAAATATAGTCGCGATGCATATGCCGATATACGTAAGCAGGTACGCGATGAACTTAATCTGCCGCAGCAACAGACTGTGGTTATGTTTTCTGCCGTATTTAGAAAAGGAAAGGGTTTGGAAGATTGTCTGGAACTTGCAGGTATGTTGAGTGATAATAATAATATAATTTTCCTTGTTGTAGGTGATGGACCTGAATCCTACCTTTTGGATGAATACAAAGGTTCAAATATTATTAGGATCGGGTTTATAAATGATGTTGAACGGTACTTAATTGCGTCTGATATCTATTTCTTTCCTTCAAAGTATAAGAAAGAAATGTTGCCGATGGCATTGGTGGAAGCAGTGGATACGGATACGGCTATACTTGCCGTAAAGAATACGATAACCGATTTCGTATTGGACGGACTTACGTATTCCGAATTGGAAGATGCATACAAAAGTTTGGTAGAGAAATGCTGTCCGTCAGGTTTCACTCATTACGATGAAGCGTATGCAAAGAGCATGTTGGAGAAACTGCTATAATTTATTTTGAAGAGATACTTGTCTATATTTAATACTGTAAACTTGTGAAGAAAAAGATATTGCATATACTAGTCTTGCCAAAACTGGCAGGATCACAGATGGTAGCGTTGGAAATATTAAAATCTTTGCCCGATGAATGTTATGAAAAATGGGTACTATTCAGTAATGTAAAAGATTGTGGGGATAAGACCGAATGTGTACGCAGGTTTGAACAGGTCGGAGTAAAGGTCGTTTTCTCTGATAAATTGAAACGTAATATTGGCCTGAAAGATTTCTCGGCTACCGTTGAATTATACCGATTATGCAAGAAAGAAAAGTTCGATATCGTTCACACTCATTCTACCAAACCTGGGATTATAGGGCGGATTGCAGCGACTTTGGCTAGTGTTCCATTGGTTGTTCATACCGTGCACGGTTTGGCCTTCCATAATTATGTAAAGTTTCCACGATGGCAATTCTACTGGGTTTGCGAAATGTTCGCTTCTTTGTTTTGTGACAAGATTGTACTTGTGAATCAGTATTATAAGAAATATTTTAGCTGGTTTGGAAGGAAAGTGATTACTATCTATAATGGGATAGACTTCTCTGCTTTACCTGCTTTGAAAGACAAAAGAGAGAAAGAAAATATCAGTATTCTTTTTGTTGGTAGATTGGACATACCAAAAGATCCTTTGACTTTACTGCGAGCTGCTAAAATAGTTATAGGGAAATATCCCAAGACCCATTTTACATTAGTAGGTGATGGGGAAAAATATGATGAGTGTGAGGAGTTTATCAAACAAGTGAATCTTAGGAATAATGTAACATTGGCAGGGTGGCAAAATAATGTATCTGATTTTTATCAAACTCATGACATTTTTGCCCTTTCTTCTATTTATGAGTCTTTTGGACTCATTTTTCTGGAAGCTGGGTATTATAATCTACCTTCAGTTACTACAAATGTAGAAGGAATCCCCGAGGTTATTGTTGATAACATGACTGGATTATTATGTAATCCGAGAGATCCAGAGACTTTTGCTGCAAATTTGATTTATCTAATAGAACATCCAGAATGGAGAACAGAATTAGGGAAAAATGCACATAAGCGGGTCGTGTCACTATATTCATCAGAAAAAATGGTACAAGCTTATCGCAAATTATATCAGAAAGAATATGAATTGAATTATAAAATTATTGATAATTAAAAATAGTAGATTATCTCATCTCTTTAATGGATACTATTTCAGTGGATGATATCATTCAGAACTCCAACGCTGACAAATTACATATATACCTTGCCTTGTTCGAACTGAAGCAGAGTGGTTTTCTTAAGGTGGTAGAGTGTGAAGAACTGGGAGCTCCATTGATAGTTCGTAAAAAGAAAGTTGAATAAATGATAGGTAACAGTGGTTACTTAGTTTTAGACACAGCTGGAATTACTTTTTCTAAGTGATTTCGGCTGTTTTTACTGATTATATCAGAACTTGTAAATGAAAACTGTATATTTACGTAGGGATATTTATCGAATATTCCTTTATAGCTTGGTTGATTTTCAGCGTCTGAATATTTTTCTGACTTTTTTCATCAGTTTTATTCCAAGCATGGCTCCGTCGAATACAGCCATACCGGTATTAAATGCACGCATGATAGCCGTTCCTTTATTTGCAGCAGGGGCTATCGGGGCAAATAAGTTCCGGGCGGTATCATTCATGACCTGCTTTTGGGCACGTAATTCTTCTAATGCTTCGGCCTTTTGTCGTTGGAGGTCTTCCAGTGTAAGAATCTCTGTCTGGACGGTATCATTCATATCCATGATATTTTAGTTTTTATTGTTATCTATGAATAATCCGGCAATGAATTTGGTCATTGGATTAATAATGATTTTTTTGCGGAACGCAACAATTAACGCAATCAATAAAATATGGAAGCAGCTTATCATGGCAAAACTTACCATTAATCCGCCTACTATGGGGTCTAGTATGTAGGCCAGGGTAAAGGAGAGATAAAACAAAGCCACCATGCCGAGGATGACGACCAACAATACAAGTATAAGCGTTGAGAGCAATATGGTTAATTTCTCCGCTACTTCCAGTTGGGTATATTTCTTTTGTAGTTCCAGATATTTCTTGAAATCGAAAAATAGCTGCTGGATATTCTCAATACTGTTGTCATCTGCAAACATAGTGGCTTTGTTTTGAAATGTGGTTTGATTTATTCGTTTGCTTCGCCTTTCAGTTCTGCTGCAATTTCATCAACGAGGTTTTCCATTTCATTACGGTTCAACCGGATACCTTTCTTGCGAAGGATTTCCGCAATCTTGTGACGCGTATCTTCTCCTTTTTCCGGGGCAAACAAAATACCGATGGCAGCACCTACCGCTGCACCACCCAAAAAAGCTGCTAAAACATTTAATCCTTTCATAATAATACTCCTTTCTTTTTATTAGGTCTAATATGACAAAGCTAACAATTTATTTTGAATGATTGTTCATTAATTCGTGTTTTTTGAAAATATATGCCTCAAAAAGAGATAAAACATGTATTTTAATTATATTTAACGGCATAGGAGAGGCTAAGATAAGCGGTTCGGAGTACTTTTGCTTTCTAAACAAAAAAGAGATATATGAAAAGATTGCTGAACGGGACAATACTATTGCTTTTGATGTGTGTAGCGCTGGGACTGGCGTCTTGTATGAATGACGGCGGTTCCGACTGGGTAGGAAAATGGCAGTTGCGCGAATATCAGTATCCCGATGGTAAAGTGCAGAAAGTAGACAGTATCTTCTATGGTTTTCAAAAAGGCAGTTTTCTGGCACATTGTATGAATGAAAGTGGAAGCTATGAATCTTTTTATGGTTATTATAAGTTGAAAGATGATGAAATTTCTATAACTTTGTGGCCGGATAATAGTTCAGGAAATGAGTCTGTTCATGAAGAACTTGTAAATTCGGATAGCTATAAGAAGTTCTTTGGTTGGGGAGATAGCGGCGAGAGAACGTTCAAGGTTGAAGAATTGACAAACAAGAAGATGCGGTTGGACTATGAAGGAACGAAATATGTTTTCCGTAAATATTGAGTGTTATTTGAGAATAGATATAGTTATTAACAAAAAATAAAAAGAAAAGATGAAAAAATTGGCAGTGTTAGGAATGGGAGTATGTATTGTACTGGCATTCTCTTCTTGTAAATCGAGTGAAAGCGCTTACAAGAAAGCATACGAAAAGGCTAAACAGCAGGAACTGGCAGAACCGCAGACTACTGCACCGGTAGAGGAAGTTGCTCCTGTGGTTAGCGCTCCGGTAGAAGCTAAGGTTGTAGAAAGTGCACCGGTAGGTACGATCCGTGAAGAGAAAGTGACGGTGGTATCAGGTGCTGACGGACTGAAAGATTATAGTGTTGTATGCGGTAGCTTCGGTGTGAAAGCCAATGCGGAGAACCTGAAAAACTTCTTGGATAAGGAAGGTTATAATGCTGTCATTGCATTTAATGCAGACGCCGCTATGTATCGTGTAATCGTAAGTACATATGCAGACAGAAACTCTGCTGCCAGCGCTCGCGATGCTTTCAAGGCTAAATACTCTAACCGTCAGGATTTCCAGGGTGCTTGGCTGCTGTATCGCATTAATTAATTTGAATTCTTTTTGGTAATTCATAAGAAAGGGGTATTTCCCTCCTTTCAAGATAGGGCGGTAACTGGGAAGTTACTGCCTTTTTCATAATCTGTTGAAAATGATTATGAAAACTCTGTTTTGGGTGATTGTGAAAAGTACTTATAAATATCTCTTTTTCGTTTAAAAGAAGTTATAAAACAAAATTAAAAACTTTTGGCGGTAAAAAAGTTTTTAATTTTGCACCTTATATATTTTGAGAATACAATATGGAACGACAATATATACTTGATGCGATTGATGCAGCACTTTGTGCCGGCAAAGATATCCTCTCTATTTACAACGATCCGACCTCAGATTTTCAAATAGAAAAGAAAGCGGATAATTCTCCTTTGACGATTGCTGATAAGAAAGCGCATGCGGCTATTGCCGGCTATCTGCAAAAAAAGCCTTATCCATTATTGAGCGAGGAGGGAAAGCATTTGCCCTATACAGAGCGATGTGCATGGACTACTTTATGGATTGTAGACCCTCTGGATGGTACCAAAGAGTTTATCAAACGGAATGGCGAGTTTACCGTTAATATCGCTTTGGTTCGTAATTCCGTTCCGGTAATGGGGGTTATATACCTTCCGGTAAAGCGGGAGCTTTATTTTGCAGAAGAAACATTAGGTGCTTACAAACTTTCGGATTTTACAGCTCGCAGCGGAGCGTCGTTGGAAGAGTTGATAGCGAAAGCCGTTCATTTGCCGATTAAGGATGATCACGATAAATTTGTAATTGTAGCATCCCGCTCACATCTGTCTCCCGAAACTGAAGATTACATTGAAAAGATGAAGCATTGCCACTCGGATGTAGAATTGATTTCCAGTGGAAGTTCCATTAAAATATGTCTGGTGGCGGAAGGTAAGGCGGATGTATATCCCCGTTTTGCTCCCACCATGGAATGGGATACGGCAGCAGGGCATGCCATTGCACGTGCTGCTGGTATGGAAGTATATCAGGCCGGAAAAGAAGAACCGCTACAGTACAATAAGGAAGATTTGTTGAATCCTTGGTTTATAGTAGAGCCCAGGCGTAATTAAATAACGACTCGTATATATGACGTTTGAAATCATATTTGTGCTTTTAGCGTTGCTGGGCATGGTGATAGCCCTGGTTCTGGATAAAATGCGTCCGGGGATGGTGCTCTTTTCGGTGGTGGTACTGTTTCTCTGTGCTGGAATCCTGACACCTAAAGAAATGCTGGAAGGATTTAGCAATAAGGGTATGATTACGGTTGCCATGCTGTTTCTGGTCAGTGAGGGGATTCGCCAGTCCGGTGCGTTGGGGCAGCTTATCAAGAAACTCCTGCCACAAGGTAAAACCACCGTTTTCAAAGCGCAACTCCGAATGCTGCCTACGATTTCCTTTATTTCGGCTTTCTTGAATAATACTCCTGTCGTTGTAATTTTTGCTCCGATTATAAAACGTTGGGCTGAGTCGGTAAAGCTTCCGGCTACTAAATTTCTGATTCCTTTGTCCTATGTGACGATTCTGGGAGGTATCTGTACTTTAATCGGCACTTCCACCAATCTGGTGGTACACGGTATGATACTGGATGCTGGTTATGAGGGATTTACTATGTTTGAACTTGGGAAAGTCGGTATTTTTATTGCAATAACCGGTATTATCTATCTGTTTCTGTTTTCTTCCAGACTATTGCCCGATGTCCGTAAAGATGCGGTGAAACCGGATGATGAACCGGAAGAACATAGTGATCTGCATAGGGTAGAGGCTGTCTTGGGTCCTCGTTTTCCGGGTATCAACAAGAAACTGAAGGATTTTAACTTTAAACGTCATTATGGCGCTGAAGTGAAAGAGATAAAGCGTAACGGCCAGAGTTATGTGCAGGATTTGGAGAATGAGTATTTCCGGGAAGGTGATACTTTAGTGGTAATGGCTGATGATTCTTTTGTGCAGACGTGGGGTGAATCTTCTGTCTTCGTGATGCTTGCCAACGGTAAGGATACGGAGCCTGTTGCAAGTAAAGGCAAACGTTGGTTTGCCCTTGCCCTGCTGATTCTGATGATAACCGGAGCTACGGTTGGCGAACTGCCTGCAGTGAAAGAGGCTTTTCCGGATATCAAACTGGATATGTTCTTTTTCGTGTCCGTTACGACCATTCTAATGGCATGGACAAAAATCTTTCCGGCCCGTAAATATACCAAATATATATCGTGGGATATCCTGATAACGATTGCCTGTGCTTTTGCCATCAGCAAGGCAATGGTAAACTCCGGAGTGGCGGATGCCGTGGCCGAATACATCATCGGACTGACGGAACATTACGGGCCTGCGGTATTGCTGGCTGTTATGTTTGTCATTACAAACCTGTTTACCGAACTGATAACGAATAATGCCGCCGCTGCACTTGCTTTTCCGTTGGCGCTTTCCATTTCATCGCAACTGGGCGTAAGTCCGACGCCTTTCTTTGTGGTTATCTGTATGGCTGCATCGGCAAGTTTCTCGACGCCTATCGGTTATCAGACCAACCTGATAGTACAAGGTATCGGCAATTATAAATTTACGGATTTCGTCCGCATCGGACTTCCGTTGAATATTATCACTTTTCTTATATCCATATTCCTTATTCCCTTAATATGGCCATTTTGATTGAATTATGACAGAAAATAATATATATCCTATTTTTGACAGAATGTTGTCGAGGCAAGACAAAGAAGAGCTTCTGAAACAACATAGCGTGATGATTTGGTTTACCGGGCTGAGCGGGTCGGGTAAGAGTACGATAGCTATCGCTTTGGAACGTGAGTTGCATAAACGCGGATTGCTTTGCCGTATTTTGGACGGAGACAATATCCGCAGCGGCATTAATAACAATTTGGGCTTTACGGAAGCCGACCGCATAGAGAACATCCGCCGTATAGCCGAGGTTTCCAAATTGTTTGTAGATACGGGCATTATAACGATTGCAGCCTTTATCAGTCCCAGCAACGACATCCGCGAAATGGCGGCGAATATTATCGGGAAGGATGATTTTCTGGAAGTGTACGTCAGTACGCCCATTGAGGAATGCGAACGCAGGGATGTAAAAGGCTTGTATGCAAAGGCACGCCGCGGAGAAATTAAAAACTTCACGGGTATTTCCGCACCATTCGAGGCTCCTGCACATCCGGCATTGACACTGGATACATCTGCGTTGAGCCTGGAAGAATCCGTCAATAAATTATTGGAATTAATTTTACCGAGAATTCAGAAGAAATAATATAGCATGAAAGAAGAATATAAACTGAGCCATTTGAAAGAACTCGAAGCAGAGTCTATTCATATTATCCGCGAAGTGGCTGCGGAATTCGAGAATCCGGTGATGCTGTATAGTATCGGCAAGGACTCATCGGTTATGGTACGTCTGGCCGAAAAGGCTTTTGCTCCGGGTAAGGTTCCTTTCCCGTTGATGCATATCGACTCTAAGTGGAAGTTCAAGGAGATGATTCAATTCCGTGACGAGTATGCCCGGAAGTACGGCTGGAACCTGATTGTAGAGAGCAATATGGAAGCTTTTGAAGCAGGTGTAGGACCTTTTACGCATGGCAGTAAAGTGCATACGGACTTGATGAAGACACAGGCGCTGCTGCACGCATTGGATAAATACAAATTCGATGCGGCTTTCGGTGGCGCCCGTCGGGATGAAGAGAAGTCGCGCGCAAAGGAACGTATCTTCTCTTTCCGTGATAAGTTCCACCAGTGGGATCCGAAGAATCAGCGTCCGGAATTGTGGGACATATACAATGCGCGTGTCCATAAGGGAGAAAGTATCCGTGTGTTCCCGTTGAGCAATTGGACGGAACTGGACATCTGGCAATATATCCGTCTGGAGAATATTCCTATCGTACCTTTGTATTTTGCCAAGGAACGTCCTTGCGTGGAGATTGACGGCAATCTGATTATGGCTGATGACGACCGTTTGCCGGAACAGTATCGCGAGAAGATTGAAATGCGTATGGTACGTTTCCGTACGTTGGGTTGCTGGCCGCTGACCGGGGCTGTAGAAAGTAGTGCCGATACAATCGAGAAGATTGTGGAAGAGATGATGACTACCACCAAGAGCGAACGTACCACCCGCGTTATCGATTTCGACCAGGAAGCAAGTATGGAGCAGAAGAAACGTGAGGGATACTTCTAATGAAATTAAGAATTAAAAATTGAGAATTAAGAAATGGATGATTCAAGACTTGATATAAAGGCTTTCCTTGATAAAGACGAACAGAAAGATTTGCTTCGTTTCCTTACCGCCGGTTCGGTGGATGATGGGAAGTCCACGCTTATCGGACGTCTGTTGTTCGATAGTAAGAAATTGTATGAAGACCAGTTGGATGCGTTGGAGCGCGACAGCAAACGTATGGGTAATGCCGGTGACCACATCGACTATGCCTTGCTGCTGGACGGTTTGAAGGCGGAGCGTGAGCAGGGCATTACTATCGACGTGGCCTATCGCTACTTCTCCACGAATAACCGTAAGTTCATCATTGCCGACACTCCGGGACACGAACAGTATACGCGTAACATGATTACCGGCGGCTCTACCGCTAATCTGGCGATTATTCTGGTAGATGCCCGCACGGGGGTCATCACGCAGACGCGCCGCCATACTTTCCTTGTATCTTTGCTGGGTATCAAGCATGTGGTGCTTGCCGTCAATAAGATGGACTTGGTGGACTTTTCCGAAGAGCGTTTCAATGAAATTGTAGGCGAGTACAAGAAGTTTATCGCTCCGTTGGGCATCCCCGATGTGACTTGCATCCCGCTTTCTGCGCTTGACGGCGACAATGTGGTGGAGAAGTCGGAGCGCACTCCGTGGTACAACGGTACTTCTTTGCTCGACTTCCTCGAAACCGTACCTATTGATAACGACCACAACCTGAAGGATTTCCGCTTCCCGGTACAGTATGTGTTGCGTCCCAACCTCGACTTCCGTGGTTTCTGCGGCAAGGTGGCTTCAGGTATTATCCGCAAGGGAGATGAAGTGATGGCATTGCCGTCCGGAAAGAAGTCCCGCGTCAAGAGCATCGTGACCTATGACGGGGAATTGGATTATGCTTTCCCGCCGCAGTCCGTTACCTTGACGCTCGAAGACGAGATTGACGTATCACGCGGAGAGATGCTGGTACATCCCGACAATCTTCCGATGATGGAGCGTAACTTCGAAGCCATGGTAGTGTGGATGGACGAGGAACCGATGGATGTAAACAAATCGTTCTTCATCAAGCAAACTACCAATTTGAGCCGTACGCGTATTGACAATATCAAGTATAAGGTAGATGTCAATACAATGGAGAAACTCTCCCTTGACAACGGCCGGTTGACGAAAGAGACCCTGCCGATGCAGTTGAACCAGATTGCCCGCGTAGTGTTGACTACTGCCAAGGAACTCTTCTTTGACCCTTATCAGACCAACAAAGCCACCGGTTCTTTCATCCTGATAGACCCGATAACCAACAATACCAGCGCCGTTGGTATGATTATCGACCGCGTGGAAGATAAGGATATGCATGTATCCGAAGAACTCCCTGTTCTTGACTTGCCGAAGCTGGGCATCGCTCCCGAGCATTACGAAGCTGTAGAGAAAGCCGTCAAAGAACTGGAACGTCAGGGAGTGGCAGTGATTATTAAGAAATGAAAATTAAACATTAAAAAATAAGAGTCGGATGAGAATTGCGGACTGGCCCGAAAGGCTGTTCCGCAATCCTCAACTTACAATTCTCAATTAAACAAGAATGGGTTTATTAGAATTCAACAAACTGCCGATTAACACACTGGTCGGTGCAGACTGGAAAACGTTCAACGCCATTACAAAGGGACGTGAAATAGATGCCGCGTACAAAGGTAAATTCCGGTTGACAAAAGCCGTTTGCCGCATGCTTTCCATATTGGCTCCCTTGCAGGATAAACGCTATGAGAAGCTGTTGGCGGACAAACCGCTGGAGCACGACCCTGTATTTATCCTCGGTCACTGGCGTAGCGGAACAACTTTCGTGCATAATGTGTTCTCTTGCGACAAGCATTTCGGCTATAACACAACGTATCAGACCGTATTTCCGCATCTGATGATGTGGGGACAGCCTTTCTTCAAGAAAAACATGAGCTGGCTGATGCCCGACAAGCGTCCCACGGACAATATGGAGCTGGCGGTAGACCTGCCGCAGGAGGAAGAGTTTGCGTTGGCGAACATGATGCCTTATACCTATTATAACTTCTGGTTCTTGCCCAAGCATCAGCAGGAGTATGCCGACAAGTATCTGTTGTTCGACGATATAAGCGAGGCGGAGTTGAAGGTGTTTGAGAAAACATTTACCAAACTCATCAAGATTTCCTTGTGGAATACGCACGGTACGCAGTTTCTCAGCAAGAACCCGCCGCATACCGGACGTGTGAAGGAACTGGTAAAGATGTTCCCCAATGCCAAGTTCATCTACCTGATGCGTAATCCTTATACGGTGTTCGAGAGCACGCGCAGTTTCTTCACGAATACTATCCAGCCGTTGAAGCTTCAGGATATTACTCCTGCGGAACTGGAGCAGAACATCCTGTCTGTCTATGCCAAACTTTATCATAAGTACGAGGCGGACAAGGCAAGCATTCCGGCGGGTAATCTGATTGAAGTGAAGTTCGAGGACTTCGAAGCCGATGCTATGGGAATGACGGAGCACATCTACGATGCGCTGTCCATACCCGGTTTTGCGGATGCCCGCACTGCCATCGAGCAGTATGTAGGCGGTAAGAAAGGTTATAAGAAGAATAAATATAAATATGACGACCGCACGGTGCAACTGGTTCAGGACAACTGGGGCTTTGCGCTGAAGCAGTGGAATTATGAACTTTAACTGATTGTAGGAGAATAGAGAAATGATTCGTAAAAGACTTCGAATGTTGAGTTTGCTGTCCGCAATGCTTTGCTGCGTAGCAGTATCGGCACAGCATAAGGTTGAGATGATTCCTTTCGGAAATATGGATCAATGGATTGACCGCCAGATTAAAGAATCGGGAATTATCGGCGGTGCTACCAAAAATGTGTATGCTATCGGTCCTACGGCAACTATCCGTGAAAACAAGCCGTATAAGAATATGGGCGGTTCCCCGTGGGCTACTTCCAACGTGATGGCGCGTGTGGCAGGCATCACCAAAACCAATACTTCGGTATTTCCGGAGAAGCGGGGCGACGGCTTCTGTGCCCGTATGGACACCCGTATGGAAAGCGTAAAGGTGTTCGGCATTGTGGACATTACGGTGCTGGCTGCCGGTTCCATATTTTTGGGCGATGTACACGAACCCATCAAGGGGACGAAGAATCCGCAGAAGATACTGAACTCGGGCATCCCGTTCACCAAGAAACCTATTGCCATTCAGTTTGACTATAAGGTGAAGATGTCCGACCGTGAAAAACGTGTTCATGCCACCGGTTTCAGCAAGATAACCGATGTGGAAGGAAAGGATTTCCCCGAAATGAACCTCTTTTTGCAGAAACGCTGGGAGGACAAAGACGGAAATATCTATGCCAAACGCGTGGGTACGGTAGTGGTGCGTTATTACACTACAACGGACGACTGGCGCAACAATGCCACTTATTCCATTATGTATGGCGATATAACGGGCAACCCCGAATACAAGGCGCACATGATGCGCCTGCAAGTGCAGGAACGCTATGCGGTGAACAGTAAGGGCGAAAGCGTGCCTATCAAGGAAGTGGCATGGGGAACGGAAGATGATATCCCCACACATATCCAGTTGCAGTTTACATCCAGCCATGGCGGGGCATATATCGGTTCTCCGGGCAATTCGTTCTATGTAGATAATGTGAAGTTGGTATATTGATTTCGTTCCTATACCGGCATGTGTAATTTTGCCTATGGCGAAAAACTTGTTTGATATATCAGACGGGATTTTCACCATAGGCAAAATCTTTTTTGATGCGTATGAAAAAGAGTTCAAATATAAATCGTAATTTTGTAGCCCATTATGAGTAGAATAATAGCTATTGATTACGGTAAAAAACGTACGGGCATAGCCGTCAGCGACACGTTGCAGATGATTGCCAACGGGCTTACCACTGTGCCTACCCACGAACTGCTCGCCTTTATCACGGACTATGTGGCGAAAGAACCGGTAGAGCGGATACTTGTCGGACTGCCGAAGCAGATGAATAACGAAGCTTCCGAGAACATGAAACGGATAGAGCCGTTTGTGCGTTCCTTGCAAAAGCGGTTGCCCGATATGCCGGTAGAGTATGTGGACGAGCGGTTTACTTCGGTCTTGGCGCACCGCACCATGCTGGAAGCCGGACTGAAAAAGAAAGACAGGCAGAACAAGGCGTTGGTGGACGAAATCAGCGCGACTATTATCCTGCAGACTTATCTGGAGAACAGGCGCTTCTCCTCTTTATAAATGTTTGGGAAATAATTCATAATTCATAAATTAAAGAAATGATTTTACCTGTTTATGTATACGGACAACCCGTATTGAGAAAAGTAGCGGAGGACATTACTCCTGATTATTCGAACCTGAAAGAACTGATTCAGAATATGTTCGAAACCATGGACCATGCCGATGGCGTGGGACTTGCAGCGCCGCAAATCGGTTTGCCTATCCGTGTGGTGGTTGTAGACCTGGATGTATTGTCGGAAGATTATCCCGAATATAAAGGTTTCCGTAAGGCATATATCAATGCGCATATCCTCGAAGTATCGGGCGAAGAGGTATCTATGGAAGAAGGCTGCCTGAGCCTGCCGGGCATTCACGAATCTGTGAAAAGAGGCAATAAGATACGCGTGAAGTACCTGGACGAGGACCTGGTGGAGCATGACGAGATTGTGGAAGGCTATCTGGCTCGTGTGATGCAGCATGAGTTCGACCATTTGGACGGTAAGATGTTCATCGACCATCTGTCGCCCTTGCGCAGACAGATGATAAAGGGAAAACTGAACGCCATACTGAAAGGTAAGGCACACTGTACCTATAAGGTGAAAACCGTAAAGTAAGCAAACCATATAATAAGGTATAAAAGGCTCAAAAAATATAAAAAGTCTTCGGTATATCCTGATATGTAAATGAATAAACGCTACTTTTGTTTTGTTTACAAGCATTTATAAGACAAGATGATAAAAAAGATATTGCTGGCAATTCTGTTATTGCCCACGTTGTTATATGCGCAAATCAATACGGAACGGGTGATGACCATTGCCCGCAACGCATTGTATTTCGAGGACTACGTGCTGTCTATCCAATATTTCAATCAGGTAATCAACGCGAAGCCTTATTTATACGAGCCTTATTTCTTCCGTGCGCTGGCAAAAATCAACCTGGACGATTTTCAGGGAGCGGAAGCGGATTGCGATCTGGCTATTCAGCGCAATCCTTTTGTTGTAGGCGCTTATCAGATAAGAGGTTTGGCACGTATCCGTCAGGATAAGTTCGACGGTGCGGTAGAGGACTACAAAACGGCTTTGAAGTACGACCCGGAGAATGTTGTACTTTGGCATAACCTCTCTCTTTGTCATATGCAGAAAGAGGATTTCAATGCTGCCAAAGAGGATTTGGGCAAGTTGCTCGCCATAGCTCCCCGCTATACGCGTGCGTACCTGATGCGCGGTGAGGTCAATCTCAAGCAGAACGATACGATACAGGCCTTGAAGGATTTTGATAAGGCCATTGATATGGACCGTTACGACCCCGACGGCTGGGCTGCCCGTGCCATTGTCCGTCTTCAGCAGTTTGACTACAAGGAAGCTGAAAAGGATTTGGACCAGGCGATACACCTGAGCGCACGTAATTCGGGCAACTACATAAACCGGGCTTTGGCGCGTTTCCATCAGAATAACCTGAGAGGTGCGATGAGCGACTATGACCTGGCGCTGGATATTGACCCCAATAACTTCCTCGGCCACTATAACCGGGGACTGCTGCGTGCACAGGTAGGTGACGATAACCGTGCGATAGAAGATTTCGACTTTGTGTTGAAGATGGAGCCGGACAATATGATGGCAACTTTCAACCGTGGTTTGCTGCGTGCACAAACGGGCGATTACCGCGGCGCTATCAGCGACTACTCCAAAGTGATAGAAGAGTATCCCAACTTCACGGCGGGTTACTACCATCGTGCCGAGGCCCGCAAGAAGATTGGCGACCGCAAGGGAGCCGAGCAGGATGAGTTCAAGCTTATGAAGATGCAGCTCGACAAGCGCAACGGCGTGACAACCGGCGGCAATGACAAGGATGTGGCGGATAATACGGACGGCAACTCCGGAAAGGATGACGGCAAGACCCGTAAGAAGTCCGACAAGAATATGGAGAACTACCGCAAGATTGTGATTGCGGATGATTCGGAAGTGGAACAGCGTTATAAGAGCGACTACCGCGGCCGTGTGCAAGACCGTAACGTGACTATCAAGCTCGAACCTATGTATGCGCTGACCTATTATGAGAAGCTGAGCGACGTAAAACGTATTGTGCATTATCACAAGTATATAGACGAGTTGAATCACTCCAAACTGTTCCCCAAACCGTTGCGCATCACCAATATGGAGTCGCCTCTGACAGAAGAGCAGGTACGTTTCCACTTCGCATTGATAGACGCCCATACATCGGATATTGTAGCAGACGAAAAAAATGCCGGAAAGCGGTTTATGCGCGGTTTGGATTTCTATCTGGTGCAGGACTTTGCAAGTTCCATAGACGATTTTACGCAGAGTATCCTGCTGGATGATACTTTCTTCCCGGCATACTTCATGCGTGCTTTGGTGCGCTACAAGCAGTTGGAGTACAAGAAAGCGGAAGCCGGCATGAACGAGGGTGCCGTTTCCGGTGCGCAAGAAGTAAAGAAGGCGGAAGTAACGGCAATGGATTACGATATTGTGAAAAATGATTTGGATCATGTCATCCAATTGGCGCCCGATTTTGTTTACGGTTATTATAACCGCGGCAATGTATTGTCGCTGCTGAAAGATTACCGTGCGGCATTGGCGGATTACGACAAGGCAATCGGACTGAATCCCGACTTTGCCGAAGCCTATTTCAACCGTGGCCTGACGCATATCTTCCTGGGCAATAACAGACAGGGGATTTCTGATTTGAGCAAGGCAGGCGAATTGGGTATCGTTTCCGCTTACAATATTATCAAGCGTTTTACGAATACGCAGCAGTAACATTTTTTTGCTAAAAAATAGAATATCAATAAAGAATTAGCTATTTTTGCGTTCTGAAAATTGAATTATACATAGCATTATGATAAAGATAACATTTCCAGACGGCTCCGTTCGCGAATACAACGAAGGAGTAACAGGACTGCAAATAGCAGAAAGCATTAGTTCACGTTTGGCACAAGATGTACTGGCTTGTGGCGTGAACGGAGAAGTTTATGATTTGGGGCGTCCTATCAGTGAGGACGCTGAAGTGGTTCTCTATAAATGGGAAGACGAACAAGGCAAGCATGCCTTCTGGCATACCAGCGCCCACTTGCTGGCGGAAGCTTTGCAGGAGTTGTATCCGGGCATACAGTTCGGTATCGGTCCGGCCATTGAGAACGGTTTCTATTACGATGTGGATCCGGGAGAGACTGCTATCAAGGAAGCCGACCTGCCCGCTATCGAAAAGAAAATGGCGGAACTGGCAGCCAAGAAAGAAGCGGTTGTCAGAGAGAGCATTTCAAAGACGGATGCCTTGAAGATGTTCGGCGATCGCGGCGAAACTTATAAATGTGAGCTGATTTCCGAACTGGAAGACGGTCACATCACTACGTATACGCAGGGTGCGTTTACCGACTTGTGCCGTGGTCCTCACCTGATGACTACCGCGCCTATCAAGGCTATCAAGCTGACTTCCGTTGCCGGTGCTTACTGGCGGGGACAGGAAGACCGCAAGATGATGACACGTATCTACGGTATCACTTTCCCGAAGAAGAAAATGCTGGATGAGTATCTCGTATTGCTGGAAGAGGCCAAGAAGCGCGACCACCGTAAAATCGGCAAGGAGATGGACTTGTTCATGTTCTCCGATACGGTAGGCAAGGGACTTCCGATGTGGTTGCCGAAAGGTGCTGCATTGCGTATCCGCCTGCAGGAGTTCTTGCGCCGCATTCAGGCCCGTTACGACTATCAGGAAGTAATGTGTCCGCCTATCGGCAACAAGCTGCTGTACATCACTTCCGGACACTATGCCAAGTATGGTAAGGACTCGTTCCAGCCTATTCATACGCCGGAAGAAGGTGAAGAGTACTTCCTCAAACCGATGAACTGTCCTCATCACTGTATGATTTACAAGAACTCACCCCGTTCTTATAAAGACCTGCCTTTGCGTCTGGCGGAGTTCGGTACGGTTTGCCGTTACGAGCAGAGCGGTGAGCTTCACGGCTTGACCCGTGTACGCAGCTTTACGCAAGACGACGCGCACATCTTCTGCCGTCCCGATCAGGTGAAGGATGAGTTCCTGCGCGTAATGGACATTATCTCAATCGTATTCCAGTCTATGCACTTCGAGAACTTTGAAGCACAGATTTCTCTGCGCGACAAGGTGAACCGTGAGAAGTATATCGGTAGCGATGAGAACTGGGAGAAGGCAGAACAGGCTATTATCGAGGCTTGTGAAGAAAAGGGACTGAAAGCCAGAGTGGAATATGGTGAAGCTGCTTTCTACGGTCCTAAACTGGACTTTATGGTTAAGGATGCTATCGGCCGCCGTTGGCAGTTGGGTACCATTCAGGTAGATTACAACCTGCCCGAACGTTTCCAACTGGAATATACGGGAGCCGACAATCAAAAGCACCGTCCGGTAATGATTCACCGTGCTCCGTTCGGTTCTATGGAGCGTTTCGTAGCCGTGCTTATTGAGCATACTGCCGGCAAGTTCCCGTTGTGGCTGACTCCGGATCAGGTGGCTATCCTGCCTATCAGCGAGAAGTTCAATGATTATGCTCAGGAAGTGAAAGACTACCTGAAGAGATACGATGTCCGTGCCATTGTGGATGAGCGTAACGAAAAAATCGGACGTAAGATTCGTGACAACGAAATGAAGCGTATTCCGTACATGCTGATTGTTGGCGAGAAAGAAGCTGAAAACAGAGAAGTTTCCGTCCGCAAGCAAGGCGAAGGCGACCAGGGAACCATGAAATTTGAAGATTTTGCTAAAAAAGTGAACGAAGAAGTTCAAAATATGATAAATAAATGGTAACTTTGCGCCCAATTGTAAAAGCATAGCATACATACGATGTTCTAAAGACCGCTTTTACTTAACAAAAAAATAATTTGGTAGTAATAAACAAGAAACAAACTGGAAGTAAACGTTATTTAATGAAGAATGACAGCTTAAAAGGGCAACATCGGATTAATGAGCAAATCCGTGCCAAAGAAGTCCGCATTGTGGGCGATGAGGTGGAACCTAAAGTATATCCGATAGCTCAGGCCTTGAAAATGGCCGAGGAAATGGAAGCAGATCTCGTGGAGATTTCTCCGAATGCACAACCCCCTGTTTGTCGTATTATTGATTACTCTAAATTTCTTTATCAGTTAAAGAAGCGTCAGAAGGAGCAGAAGGCGAAGCAGGTTAAGGTAAATGTGAAGGAAATACGTTTCGGTCCTCAGACAGACGACCATGACTATAACTTTAAACTGAAACATGCCAAAGGCTTTTTGGAAGATGGCGATAAGGTGAAGGCATATGTGTTCTTCAAGGGTCGTTCAATTCTGTTCAAGGAGCAAGGTGAAGTATTGCTGCTGCGTTTTGCCAATGATTTGGAAGACTATGCAAAAGTAGACCAGATGCCGGTTCTGGAAGGAAAAAGAATGATTATTCAGCTTTCTCCGAAGAAAGGCGCAGCTCCGAAAAAGCCTGCCGCACCGAAGCCGGCAGCAGCTACGGCCGAAGACAAAAGCGAAGACTAAAGAAATGAGTAACGCCGCAGGTATAGTGCGTTGCCATATAATTAAATAATTTAAAAATAAGTAAGATGCCAAAGATGAAGACTAACTCCGGTTCTAAAAAGAGATTTACTCTTACCGGAACAGGTAAAATCAAAAGAAAGCACGCTTTTCACAGTCACATTCTGACTAAGAAAACCAAGAAGCAAAAGAGAAATCTGTGTTACTCTACAACCGTTGATATAACGAATATGAGCCAGGTTAAGGAACTCTTAGCTATGAAGTAATCAAAAGCGTACGAAGTATTATTAAAGTTATTAACCGAATGCATTAGCTTTAAGTCCGTTGCGTGAAGTATCGGCGCTAACATTCAAAAACAAGTAAAACTATGCCAAGATCAGTAAATCATGTTGCTTCTAAAGCAAGAAGAAAGAAAATTTTGAAATTGACCAGAGGTTACTTTGGTGCAAGAAAGAACGTTTGGACCGTTGCCAAGAATACTTGGGAAAAAGGTTTGACTTATGCGTTCCGTGACCGTAAGAATAAGAAAAGAAACTTCCGCGCTTTGTGGATTCAACGTATCAACGCTGCTGCACGTCTGGAAGGTATGTCTTATTCCAAACTGATGGGTGCTCTGCACAAAGCTGGTATCGAAATCAACCGTAAGGTTTTGGCTGATTTAGCAATGAATCATCCGGAAGCTTTCAAGGCCATTGTAGCTAAAGCAAAAGCTGCATAAGCCGGGGTAAAAGAATAAACCTGCAAGGCGCTGATTACGAATACGTAATCGGCGCTTTTTGTTTTTGACAGTATTGTGGAAATGTGAAAACATCAGATACAGGCAAACAATTTTCTTGTTTTTCTTGTTTCTTTCGTAGAAACTCACTACCTTTGAAGTAGAAAAAATAGCCGCATTGATTGGATCGGGAAACTCATCAATTCTAATGAAATACCGAGACAAGCTTCAGTTCTCAATGGCGGGCCACGCCCTTCGGGGTAACTCTTGAGTCGGTGGATTACAAAGAGGACGAGCACTCAAATCATGTCATACGGAGTTTCATCACATCATCGGTGCGGCTTTCTATAAAAGAGGAACGGTAATCTTGGTTGACTACCGTTCCTTTTTCTTTTGCCGTTATTTTACGGTTTTGCTTCTTGAAGATCAGATAGTTCAGTAAAAAACGGATTGGTTGCAGTGAGGGGGAAAGTCCAGGCTTTTGCTTGTTTAACTCCAGGTGTTTACTCCCGAAATACCTGAAGTTTTAGGTTGGAATGCCCGGTGTTTGGGAAGTAAATTCCGGGAGTTTCGGAAGTATAATGCAGGGATATTTACCGATATGGTACGGCTTCGTTAACGGTTGAGGCTGACACATATCGGTAGAATATTATTTGTTATCCCGCAAGTCTTTTACCCTGACGGCTTTGCCTTCGCTTTGAGGCAGGGAGCCTTTCTTGACCAGTTTCACTTTAGGAGTGACAAGGATTTCATCTTTCAGTCGGCGGGAAATAGCTTTGCGTACTTTCTCCAGTTCTATATAGTTGTCGGTGGATAAGTCGCTGAGTTCTACTTCCACAATCATTTCATCTTGATTGCTGATGGTTTCCAGAGTAATGAGGTAGTTGCTGCCCAGTTCGGGGAATTGCACTAATACCTTTTCCACCTGCATGGGGAAGATGTTGACACCTTTGATGATAAACATGTCGTCGCTGCGGCCCTTGATACGGTCGATGCGCAGATGCGTACGTCCGCAGGGGCATGTATCCGGAAGTATGCGGGTAAGGTCGCGTGTGCGGTAGCGTATCAACGGCATCATTTCACGGTCGAGGGTAGTCAGGACCAGCTCTCCAATCTCACCGTCGGGAACCGGTTCGCCGATTTCCGGATTGATGATTTCAACCAGATAGCAATCTTCCCAAAGGTGCATGCCGTTTTGTTCGGTACACTCAAAGGCAACGCCGGGACCGTTCATTTCGGTCATGCCGAAACTGTTGTAGGCTTTGACACCTAGTATCCGCTCAATCTTCCTGCGCTGTTCGTCCGTATGAGGTTCTGCTCCGATGACGAGGGTTTTCAGAGTAGTCGATGCCGGGTCGATACCTTCTTCCTGAAATACTTCCGCCAGGCGTATGGCATAGCTGGGAATGGCATGTAAGGCGGTGGTTTTGAAGTCTGTGATGAACTTGATTTGCCGCTTGCTGTTACCGGCAGCGGCGGGTACGGTCAGTGCTCCCAGGCGCTCGGCTCCGTATTGGAAACCTAATCCTCCGGTGAACATGCCATAGCCGGAACTGTTTTGAAAAACATCGGTCTTTCGTATGCCTACTGCGTATAGGCAACGTGCTACAAGGTTGGCCCAGGACTCCAGATCGTGCCGGGAGTGGACGATGACGGTGGGCGTTCCCGTGGTTCCGCTGGAAGAGTGGATGCGTACACCGTCCTCGCGCATATTGCCGGCCACAAGTCCGAAGGGGTAGTTGGCGCGCATGTCCGCTTTGGTGGTAAACGGGATTTTCCGGATGTCTTCTATCGACCGGATGCTGTCTGCCGTAATGCCGTGCTTTTGAAAAACTTGTTTGTAATAGGGGGAATTTGCTGCAATGCCGATTGTCTTCCTAAGCCGTCGGAGTTGCAGCTCGTGCAACTCCTCACGCGGCATGGTTTCTATCTCTTCTTCCCAGTATTTGTCATTCATGGTTATTGGTATTTTGATTTACATCAGGTTTTCTGCAATTTCCTTACCGGCAACCAAGGCCTTGAGGTTCAGCTCTACGATGGCTTCGCCTTTACGTTGGAAGATGTCGCGGATGCTGTCCTGTACCTTCTGATAATCAATGCCGAGGAACGGAATGGTAGCTCCCAGCAACACGATGTTGGCAACGCGGGGAGAGCCCACTTCTTTGGCTACTTCGTTCACGTTCAGTACAATCTTGTGAGGAAGCTTGTCAAGTTCGGCTTTGAGAGCTTCTTCGGCAGGATAGTGGGGGATATTGATGAAAGGGGCTTCGTTCGTTACCAGCCAGCCTTCGGGATTGAGGTAGGGAAGATAGCGCAGCGCTTCCATGGGTTCCAGCGATATGATAAGGTCGCATTTGCCTGTAGGGATGAGGTCGGAAGCGATAGGCCGGTCGCTGACGCGGAGGTTGGACTGTACGTCTCCGCCTCGCTGGCTCATACCGTGTACTTCGGCCTGTTTCATGTATAATCCGTCTTTAAGGGCTGCCTGCCCGATTACGGTAGCGATAGAGAGGATGCCTTGTCCGCCTACGCCGGAAAGTATAATGTCTTTTTTCATGGCTTTACTTGTTTCGTTTCTTACGTGCTAAAGTTTGAATGCATTCTCTGCGGGGAATAATGACGGATACTCCGCGGTATTCGATTTCTTCGCGGATTATCTGCCTCATTTCCTCGTAGTTCTTCTTCAATGGAACTACTACGCGGATATGTTCGGGCGCTACGCCGATACCTGCACAGATAGCTTCGAGACGGCCGGTTCCGGCTGAATCCTGTCCGCCGGTCATGGCTGTGGTTTCGTTGTCGGAGATGACGATGGTGACGTTGGCGTTTTCGTTTACGCAGTCCAGCAGGCCTGTCATGCCGGAGTGGGTGAAGGTGGAGTCGCCGATAACGGCAACCGCAGGATGGACTCCGGCATCTGAGGCGCCTTTTGCCATTGTAATGGAGGCTCCCATGTCTACGCAGGAATCAATGGCGTTGAAAGGAGCGTTGGCTCCTAAGGTGTAGCAGCCGATGTCGCTGAATACCTTGTGGCTGGGGTATTCTGTCCGAAGCACTTCGGTCAGCACGGTGTACATATCGCGGTGTCCGCAACCTTCGCACAAGGCTGGCGGGCGCATTTCGACGAGTGAGGGAACAGCGAATTCTGCTTTGTTCTCTTTGCCTACGGCGCGTGCTACGCTGTCCGGATTCAATTCTCCGTCCTGCGACAGTGTGCCGTCCAGGCGTCCTTTGACTTTTACGCCGATGCCGAGGCAACCTTTCAGTTGTTTTTCTACAAACGGTTGTCCGTCTTCTAGTACGAGTATTTCGTCGCAGGCTTCTACAAGCTGCATCAGTTGTTTCTTGGGAAGCGGGTACTGGCCGATTTTCAATACCGGAAATTCGCAGCCTTCGGGATAGTTCTCCATAAGGTAGTTATAACCGATGCCGCAGGCTATGATGCCCAGTTTTTTGTTGGGACCGTCTATGTACTTGTTATAAGGTGAGTTTTCCGAGGCTTTGACAAAATCGTCCTGATGCTGCAACAGAAGTTTGTAGCGTTTGCGGGCGTTGCCGGGGAGCAGGATGAACTGGCGCGGGTCGTCACTGAAAGAAACCCCGTTTTGGGGCTGTTGCGCCTTGCGTTCTACGCCGGAACGGGAATGCGCCAGCCGGGTGACCATACGCATCAGCAGCGGTTCGCCGGTTTGTTCGGAAAAGGCAAATCCGTTGTAAACCATGTCGTAGGCTTCTTGCTGGTTGCTCGGTTCGTACATCGGAATCAATGCAAAGTCACCGTAGAAGCGGCTGTCTTGTTCGTTTTGTGACGAATGCATGCTGGGGTCGTCGGCTGCAACGACAATGATGCCGCCTTTAACGCCGGTCACGGCGGAGTTGATAAAGCAGTCGGCAGCCACATTCATGCCTACATGTTTCATGCAGACCAGTGAACGTTTTCCTGCGAACGACATTCCCAAAGCTGCTTCCATGGCAGTTTTCTCGTTGGAACACCAGCGGTTGTGGATACCTTTTTCGGTAGTAATCGCTGCTGTCTGGATATATTCGGTAATCTCCGTCGAAGGAGTACCCGGGTAGGCGTACACACCGGATAGGCCGGCGTCTAATGCAGCCTGTGCAATGGCTTCATCGCCAAGTAAGAGTTGTTTGCTCATTTTTTAGTGTTTAAGTGTTAATCATGGTTTTAGTAACAATCGCAAATATAGCTTTTTGCTTTTGTTTTATTATGATATTAGTTGAAAATCTTTCTTTCGTTTAACGCCTTCCAATATTTCCTGGCATTTTTCATGTGTTCGGCGTAGTTGGCTGCAAAATTATGGGTTCCTGAAAAATCTTCTTTGGCGCACATATAAATGTAATTGTGTCTGGTGTAATTCAGGACTGCGTCTATACCTATAGGGGTGGGAATGCGGATAGGACCGGGGGGCAGGCCGAGGTTGCGGTAGGTGTTGTAGGGCGAATCGATGGTGAGGTGTGCATTGGCAATACGGCGCAGGCTGAAGTCTTGCAGGGCAAACTTGATGGTAGGGTCGGCTTGCAGCGGCATGCCGGCGTGGATACGGTTGATGTACAGGCCGGCAATCATGGGCTTTTCCTGGTTATTGTTTGTTTCCTCTTCAACGATGGAAGCGAGGGTGCATACCTCCTCCTGTGTCATGCCGATGGCTTTCGCTTTATTGAGCCGTTCCCGATTCCAGAACTTCTGATGTTCTTTCTGCATCCGTTCGAGGAAATCCTCTACGCTCATGTTCCAATATACTTGGTAGGTTTCGGGTATGAAAAGGCAGGCTATTGTCGCTTTGCTGTATCCCAGCCGTTGCTGGAACAGAGAGTCATTTATCACTCCGGCTATTTCGGCGGAATCAATCATCAGTTGTTTCCCTACGTTACGCGCCAGCCTGTCCAAAGTGCGTACGCTTCCGATGGTCAGGTTCATGGGGGATTGGTATCCTCTGTAGAAACGGTTGAATACATGGTAAACGTTCTCGCCGGGACGTATCGCATAGCGCCCGGTGTGGATGTTGTCGGAGTAATCGCGCCATTGGGACATCCATTTGAAACCGTTGAAACTATTGGGCTTTCCTTGTGCTTTTATCTTATTGTATATGGAGTCTGTCGTATCGTCACGGTCGATGTAGATATAAACTGTCTTTTGCGGATGAAATTGCGGAGTGAACAGGTAGTAATACATTGTACCCGCACTTGCAATGCCTATGAAAAGAATAATCGCCAGTGCTCCGAAAAGGATTCTTTTTTTCTTTTTTTCCATCATAATCTTGATTGTTTTTGAGTCGGGCAAAGTTAGCAAGATTTAGGAATAAAGAGAATGCTTCCCTTGTTTTATTCATGACAGGAAGAGGGGGATGTGTCAATATATACTTGACGATTTCTTTTAGATACGGAAAACACGGATTTTCTTTATTCTTTTTCCGTGAAATCCGTGTTTTCCGCGTAATCCGTGCCTAAACAAAGAAACAAATAGTAAGCGGATTTTAGTTTTGACACACACACATTCTCTTCGGATGTTTCAGCACTTGGATTTCAAATCCCGATTAATCGTCATCGTCGTCATCATCATCGTCATCGTAGTGTCGACAATGTCTCTTGTGGTGTTTTTTCGGCTTTTTGTATTTGTGTTTCTTATGGTGGAATTTGTCATGGCGTTCACAGTATGAATTATAGTATTCATGCCAGCAGTCACTGTGGTGATGGACTCTGTTATAGAAAGGGTTATAATATATACTTCCCGGCTTTATGCCAATCTCCACAAGGATACGGTTCCATCCGTAACGATGATACCGCTTGTAATAGTCGCATACATCACGCATATTTTTTCCTGAAGTCTTGGCTATCTCAAGTGCAATTCCCACATTTCCCCAGTCATTGCCACAGCGTCTGTAGTAATCGTCTAAGGAATGGTTTGAAATATTATATTCCAGACATAGGTGCTTTCTGTAATCAGAGAGTTCCACAGATGCGTAGCGGTTAGCTCTGCCGATAAAGACGGAAATGCCATCCTGGGCAGGCAAAGCGCATGCAAGCAGGAGAAAAAGCAGTAGCAAATTAATCTTTTTCATAATGTTTCTAAGTTAAATGGAGTTCTGTTCCTTACTGTGCGAATATTTGGACAGTTTCCCGGCAACTTCTATTCCAGTTTTTCTTTGGCTTTTTCAATTTCATCGCCGGCTTCATCCAAAGCCTTCTTTACCTCATCCGCTCCCTCTTCAATTTGGTCCTGCGCCTCTTCGAGGGCTTCCTCAACAGATTCCTTTACATTTTCTACACGGTCTTTAACCTTGTCTTTAGCCTTTTTTTCTCTGCATGATGCAAAGGCAAGTGTAATTGTACATGCCAACATGGCGAATAATAATTTTCTCATATACTTACATTTTGGTGATATTGTGTAATTAGTTAAAATTCAAATGTAGAAATAAATATTGTGTTTGGCAAATTACGAAAATGTTTTTGAGTATCATACATGAGTAAAATGCCCTGCTTATTGATACGTTTTGCACAGTGGAGTTCTTTTTGAACTGTCGGATAATTAAGGAGATAAGTCTGCTTTGAAATATGTTTGTGAGCATATAAAAAGCTATCTGCTTCAGTTAGCCACTCCTTTTGCAGGTAAATGCCATCTGTTCTATTATGATGTGTGGGAATAAAGGGATTTATAATTTTGTAACAAGAGAAATAGAATAATTAGTGGTGACTCTTTGGAGTTGCCGCTATTTTTTTGCTTTTTAAATTGTAAATATTAGAATATAATTTTGAATTATAGAATTATATATATATTTTTGTCACACGATAATTGAGTAACCAATGAGAATATTTACCGAACAAGCATTAAAAGAATATGCAGAGAACCATCCCGATTCAAAGGTCGCTTTGCAAGAATGGACTACCATTGTGAAAAGAAGCAAGTGGACCTGTTTTGCCGATATTAAGAAAACGTTTAATAGCGTTGATAATGTAGGTAATCAACACTATGTTTTCAATATCAAAGGCAATAACTATCGTTTGGTAGTAGTGATTAAATTTGCTATTCAGTTTGTGTATATTCGCTTTATTGGTACTCATAAAGAATATGATAGAATAGATTGCGCTAATATTTAGGATTATGACAAAGATAGAAAATCAAGCTCAATATGAATGGGCGGTGAAAAGAGTAGAGGAACTTCTTCCATTAGTGAAAGATGATACTCCTTTGAATGACCCAAATAGTATAGAATTGGAACTTCTTTCTAATTTGGTTGCTGATTATTCCGAAGAACATTTTGCATTGGGAGAACCAACACTTGTGGATGTTCTTAAACTTCGTATGTACGAAATGGGGCTTAATCAAAAATCACTTGCAAAGTTGGTTGGTGTCAGCCCTTCACGGCTAAGTGATTATATATCCGGTAAATGTGAACCAACTTTGAAAGTTGCTCGTGAGATAAGCCGAAAGCTAAATATTGATGCTAATATAGTGTTAGGTGTATGATAGATGTTAAGGAATTAAGAATTGGAAACTATGTTTTCCCTAAAAATGATAGTGGAAAAGAAACTGTAATTGGAGAGATTTTTGCTATTAACAATTATTTGGTAAGTATAAAGGGGAATCATAACCAATATGATTATCATCTTCTTGAGCCTATACTTCTTACAGAGGAATTACTTTTGAAGTGCGGTTTTACAGAATTGTATTCAGACTCAAAGGGCTATATATATAGTGTCAATAATATCGAGTTTATTCGTTCCTATTTTGATACTCCAAGTTTATAAAAACGAATGAAGAGAACGTATTATTTGAAAAGCCCATAACCTATCTTTATCAGCTTCAAAATATATACTTTGCCTTAATAGGAAAAGAACTTGAAGTGAATTTATAATATATCATCTAATCATATTAGGCGTGATTCCATTCGGTTTCACGCCTTTTTTTATACCATTTTACGACAATAAAACGATTGTCGTGTATCATCTATCTGATAATTTCTTACACAGCTTATTAATAGCGAAATTTGCCGTAGAAGTTTATAAAGCAAATTCATACGGTATGACAATCTTAGAACAAATCTTAGCAGGGCTACAACAGAAATTCGTTGGGGTGGACACTGCTATTCTTACCCGCATTGCCACCAAAAAGGCAGAGGGTGTAACGGACGAGACAAAAGTAAACTCTATTGTTGAGGGTATCGGTTTTTCGGACGTGCTTAATTCCTATGGTGATTTCTGTGCTGGGGATGCTTCCAAGACCGCAGTTTCCAACTACGAGAAGAAACATAACCTTAAAGACGGTAAGCCAATCGAGACTACCACAACCACCAAAACGGAAGAGAATAAAGACGATGTGTCTGCATGGGCGCAAGCTTTAATTGACTCCAACAAGAACCTTTCTGATAAGCTAACACAGTTTGAAGCGGAAAAGGCTCAAGCAACACGTAGCCAGCAGATTTTGGCAAAGGCAAAGGAGTATGGTATTCTCGAAAACTAGGCCAAACGATGCGCCATTAAGGACGATGAGGACTTGGACGCATACTTCAAGGACTTGAAGCAGGAGTTTGCGAATGATGGCTTTAAGGGTGTAGTTCCTCCAGATACAGCAAAAAAAGAACTGGAGAATGAGACGAAGGTGTGTCGTAATGCACGATGCACCTTCTTTCTTGTTTATCACTATATAAATCGGTTTATTTTCTTCAAGCTGCGATAATTCGAAGATTTCTTTGATTTATGTGTCTCCAGCATCTAAATAAAGCGACAGTAAGCTCATAAAACCATCCAATCAGCCAGTTCATACCTTCTTTTGTCAGTTTTGCACACATCTTTTTTATATTGAAGGCAATGGCTAGGAAGGCAAAGTCCATGAAGACCTTGTCCTTTCCAAAATGTCGGAACGTTTGTAGTTCATATTGTTTTTAATTTGTCCGAACACGGCTTCCGGTTCTATGCATCTCTGCCCTCTGTGTTTCAGTCCTTTCTCTGAGCAGAGCAGTTCTTTGGCTCTCCGCTTGTATTGTCTAAGCCTATGATTCAGTTCTATCGTCCTGTTTCCTTTTGCTTTAAAACAGCGGCATCGCAGGGGACAGCCTTCACACCTGAC